>JBDZWB010000110.1:0-5846 GCA_040255975.1 Nitrosopumilales archaeon | reverse complement strand
TGCAGGAGCTGGGACAAGCGCAAGCGTGCTTGCTCCGTTCCAGACGCTGTTTATCGCGGCGAGCATCCCTGCCTTGGTAATAGCGCCATTCCTGATAGCGAGGAGCATCAGGTCGGTTTCAAACTGCAGGCTTACTTGACCTTTGCAACGATCTCAAACTGTGGCAGCTTTTTGGAGACGCTGTCCAGGTACATCTGGACGTGGGGCTCGGCAGTCCAAATCTTTTCGTCGCCGAAAAGGTAGCCGTACCTCTGTGAGCTCCCGATTTTTTCACGCTGTCCAAGCGCCTCGAGATAGCTTGCAGGCACCGTCGATCCGTCAAAGCCTAGCTTTATGGCAATGTCGCTTATCACGTCATGCATGCCGGAGCCGTGCTGCGCTGCTTCTTTGACACGGTAAGCGATCTCTTTTGGTATGCCGAGTTTCTGTGCAAGCCTTCTGTGCACGTGCTTGCCAAACGTGTCCTGCCCGCCCTTTACGTTCAAGTGCAGGTCGATGCTAAGCGCAGTCCTGATCACCTCTGGGTCAAGGAATGGCTCTCGCAGCTCGATGCTGTGGGCCATCGTTATCTTGTCCTCGCGCTCCAGAGTCTCCTTGTAGAGCAAAAGAAGGTCTTCTATCATGTGCCTGCGGAGCTTCTTGTATCCCTCTTTCTCGGCCACCTTGGCGTACCATGAGTATCCGCCGAATATCTCGTCTGCACCCTGCCCTGTGAGCATTACCTTTATCCCGTCGTCATGTGCCAGCTTGACTGCGGCGTATACTGGCAGCGCAACTTCGACCTGCCCTGCGTTTGCGTCCTCGATCACGCTGATGACTTCTGGGATCAGCTTTTCGACTGCGTCGTGATCAAGCTCTGCCACCTTCAGCTCAAGCCCAAACCTGTCCGCGATCTGCCGGGCGTTTGCGATGTCGCTAGAGCCCTTTACGCCACCGGTGTAGCAAACCACCTCTGGGACCATCTTTGCCGCAATGTATGCGACTAGCACGCTGTCGATTCCGCCTGAAAATATTATGCCGATCTTTTGAAAGTCCTGAGTGCGTTTTTTCATCGCTTCCATTAGCGCATTCCTGTATGCTTCAACAGCCGATGCCATCGTCCTGTGTGCAATCTTTACCTTTAGCGGAATTGGGTCGGCTACCTGGAAGCTCTGAATCTGACCGTGCGGAGAAATAATGACTGCGCGGCCTGGCATTATGCGCCTCGTCGGCTCTTGGATTCCGATCCTCCACAGGGCCTTGCGTTCAGACGCAAATGCTACTATGCTCTTTGTGTCAGCATAGTACAACTGACGTACGCCAATCCTGTCCCTCACAAGGGCTGTCTCGCCGGTCTGCTTGTCCTGTATTGCAAGCGCGTACACGCCGTCCAGCTCTGCCACGGTCTTTTTGATAGCGCCAAGCAGGCTGTTGCTGCGCAGGTGTTCCTCCAACAGGTGGACTATTACTTCGCTGTCCGTAGTTGTAGTGAACTTGTGGCGCTTTTCCAGCCTGCTCCTTATCTTTTTGTAGTTGTAGATCTCTCCGTTGTGCTCAAGCACGAGTCGACCATCGCAGCTGCTAAATGGCTGCGCTCCGCACGTGCCGCCAACTATTGCAAGCCGTGTGTGCCCGAGGGCAACGGCTCCGCTCACCTTCTGGAACTGTGGCTGCATGGCTGCAATGGAATTGGACTTAATGATCCTGCCATCTGCCACCAATCCTGCTCCATCAGGCCCGCGTTTTACCATGCACGAGAGCATCGACCCCACGAGTGGCACGACGTTCTCGCCATCTTTGCTCAAAATACCTGCTATTCCACACATTTTCTTTTAACCAAATTTCAAAAGCCGAGTTTGCCAGTTGGGCCGTAGGCTCGACTTACAGTATATAGTTACCCCTAATCACTTTTAAACATTTATTCGACATATTCCAAAACCTGTAGCAGATCGGAATCCTGTATGACTTTGTCCGTTGAACTCGCTACTTGTTTGTCCTTTGGCATGAACGCAATGCCGACTCCTGCGCGCTGGATCATGCAAATGTCCGATCTAGTGTCGCCTACTGCAAGGGAGTTTTCTATCGGTATGTTGTAATTGCGCGCAAATTTTTCAAGGTGATAGCGCTTGCATACTGAAATCTTGCAAAAACATCCTATCTTCTCCCAGCCAAGCGGCATGTTGACCTCGCCAGTTATCCTGCCGTTTTCAAATTGCAATTCGTTTGCCGCGATGAAATCCAATTGAAGTCTGTCCGCCACCGAGCCTGCCGCAACGGTATAACTGTCGCTTATTATGCCGATTTTGTATCCTCTATCTCTTAGGACCCCGATGGTGCGTTCACAGTTCTTGACAAACGGAATCGACTCTATAGCCGATTCGATGTCTTTTTTTTCCAAGCCTACAAAGAGCGCGGCTATCGCCTTCGTCTGTTCGTGTCCTGCCATCCCTGATACCTGTATCTCCCTAACCTTGTCAGACAGGCCGAACCTGTCTGCAAGCGCAAAGACAAGCCGTCCCTCAATGAGGGTGCCATCCATGTCAAAGGCTGCAAGCTTCTCCATCACTGTGCGTATGTGGTAGCCTTACTTAGAACTTTTGCAAATTGCCGTATGTCGATGTCCTTGAAGGGTGCTATCCTTATAGGTTCTGGCGGTTCCTGCTGACCTTCGTCAATCATTCCCCTGCTGCGCAGGCTCTCCAGAATCTTTTCGCGCAGCTTTGGTGGACAAATCCTGCTGTGGTATATCGATCCAAGCGACGCCACCACCATCTCCTTCAGGTGCTCGTCGCCCTTGTCTTCGTGGAAGTGGGGGTTGCGCGTCTCCACCTGCATCACTTCAACTCCCTTGTCCATCACGTCCTGGTGCATGGTTGGAAGTATCCCGCCAAACTCTTCAAGCACGTTAATTATTTCATACGGCTCGATAGAGTAGCCGGAAGAAAACGTCAAGAGCTCGGCGAGCTTGAGCGACATGCAGTGCTCGCCAGAGTTGCCGGTGCGCATGACCTCTGTCTCAAAGCCGGTATAGTACGAGATGAGCGAATTGAGGTGCTGGTTTGTCATTTCAGACACCCGTCCCCACTTGCTGAAATAAAGCCCAGTCTCTGACATTTTCGGCTTGTAGATCCAGGATACCCTTACCATGGTGTAGGGCGTCTTTGACATCGCAATGCCGGAAGAAAATATCTTGACGTATTCGTTGACCGCTCCCGGGACATAGTTGTCGGCATCGATAAAGCCGACGTATTCTTTGCCGGCCATCTTTGCAAGCAGCATGCCCAGAATCATCCCTTCTGCCTTGCCGTTCCGGACAGCGCCTTCAGAGTCAAGCATGCTGGTGTAGCCGACTTCATTGAGCGCTTTAGATATGACTGGGTCGCGCTGGTGCACAATGATTGCGTCGCGCCCGACAAACTTGTTGAACTGCTCGAGCGCGTCCTTCTCTAGCTTGTACCTGTCCACAGGCTGCCGCGGGCTGTTTGACACGATTATCACAAGGCAGTCATGCGGCACGCCTGCGAGCACTCCCTCGAGGAGCCTGAGGCGCTCGCCTTTTATCGGTATGACGATGGCCATTCTTCTCTCGATTTCAGAGATCTGCTCGTTTCCGATCCTGACCAGGGTCTCGGCCATGGACCTCCCGTCGTCAAACCCGGAATCTAGCTCGTAGACCCTCTGCACGCCGTGCAGGCTTGTCGCTCCAAACCTTTCAGTATACCTTGGGACATCTAGCTTCATTGTATGCTGGCACTAGAGAATTGCTCTGATTGCTTATATGATAACTAGCAACTTTCACTATACGAGTGTGCTAGACGACGGCAATTGTATATACCGCGTGCCTGCCAGTCTTTGATGTGCAGGACAGAAAGTACCAGAAAAAGAAGGCTATCGTGGACAAATTCATCAAAAAGTCCGGCAAGATAGACCATTCTATCATCCTTAACAATGTCGATGTCGATTATGATACGCTCATGAGGATACTGTCGGATCTGCGAAATGAAGGTAAGATCAAATGAATCCAGACGCCTGCAAATGATGCCCCTGAAGGCCGCCTTTGGATCCGGGTGCTTTTGGTGCTCTAGGTATGTTTCGTGAAGGAAAAGGGAGTCACCTCCATGGTCGCTGCTCCAGCTCGGTTGTCCTGGTTGTTTTTAAACTCGCTTTAGTGTAGTGGCTTGTTACTTCCAGTTTTTTATATAATGACACAGGGCTTTTAGGGATAAAATGACACTCAACGAGTGGTCGCTGCAGCTGGACTTGGCAGCGGCGCAGATCGTCACAAGCGTCCTTGTGACTCTGGGGGCTACGCTGTTTGCTATCAGCATAGGCATACAGCTGACTATCCCGCCAGTAGTAAGGGACGTTATAGATCAGGTAATGGTGGATCAGATGGTGATATCCGACGTGCAATACGACATTGTTCAGCAGGCTCTTGAAAACTATATCCTCCTGTTGGCAGGGATTGGGGCGCTCCTGATTCTGGCCGGAATTGTATACGGGTCGGCAAAGATAGGAAAGCTGCGAAGAAAGATCAAGTCAGCAATGAACGTCGAAAACATCTAACATTCCAGCACAGATTTTTTTCTTTATTTAAATCTCACGAGTATGTAGAGCTGCCTCACACACAAAGATTTCCTTACAGACCTCGTTCCTATAAACGGGGACAGCTATGGTCTCCCGCCGCGGCGTTGCCAGCAGCAATGTTGTACTGGCAGTATTACTGGTGTCAGTATCAGTTTCATTCGCGCTGGTTTCAACAGTGATATACCCTACTGGCGCGGCTCTGCAGGATGATGACATAGAGGACATCGTAGTCGTCACGGAATTTCTGGACAACGAAAAATACGTCAAGCTGTTTTCCGAGCCTCCTTACACGATAAGCGTGATCGGCCACTGGGATACGGAAGGCGCGCTGACGGTAAAGGTCGCCAGATCAGACATTGAAAACTTCCAAGAAATGAAAGGCATGGTGAAGAGCTTGTTGGTTGGAAACGAAAAGAAGTCGGCGAATGATTCCAGAATAACTGAAAACGAGTATGAAAGGTGGAACGATCTCTTGTCAAGCGAGATAAACGGAACAAAAGTTCCGACGCTTTCATACCATGCAGGTGTGCAGGATCCTGACGTCATGATCAAGCTGATAGATGAGCCTCATGCCAACGGCAGGATTAGGGCCGAAACGATGCTCGACATGGACGGAAAGCAAATCAAATCTGCAGAGATCGTCATCTACAATGCCAACTCCCTATACCAGGACGGCGAGTTCGTTGCTGTGCTGCAGCATGAGCTGGGACATGCGCTTGGTCTTGGCCATTCCAACTATTTTGGCAGCATAATGTATCCTTCGCTTGTAATCATCAATGACGAGATAGTCGGAGAAATATCTGGATGCGAAGCCGAAGGAGTAAAACTGGCCTATTCCACTGTCCTCGGCAAAGCAGAATGCACGACACTAGCCTAGAGAAAAGGAAAGATAGTAGACTGTGCTCATGATGTGACAACCAGATCGACGACTTCTGCCAGTTAATCCTTAATAGAAATAGAAGCAGGTAAACTAGTCGGCAATTTTGCTTGCTAGTGGAAAGGAAACTTTGTTGTAGTTCCTGCTCTTCCATCAGTGCTCCCATGCCCGGAGTCGCATGGATTATTTTCATTGCAGTATCCTCCCCCCCCAGAAATAAAATTGAGTTCGATAGATCATCACGGCTTGGCTTCGAGAACAAGATTGAAGGGGGTCTGCGTAGCCCGGCGGAACTTTGAGAATCCTGCTGACATTACTATTTCCCTTATTCTGGCTTCTCCTGCTTGAGCTCCTAACGCAGGTCCATCTTCGTTCAAGGAAGATGGCACGCATATCATTGTCG
>JBDZWB010000109.1:0-5869 GCA_040255975.1 Nitrosopumilales archaeon | reverse complement strand
AAGAAGTCCCATCGGACATTTACTGTTCGAATGCTTACTATCGCTTTCCGACATATCCTATGCAGGAAAAGCAATGGCTCGGTGCAGATCTCATATTTGACATCGATGGAAAAGATCTGCATCTGCCATGCGTTCCATCCCACACTTATCTGCTATGCACAAGTTGCGGCCATGTATCTTCTTCCGATAAGGAAGAATATTCCTGCCAAGCATGCAGCGGCAAGAAAGCAGAGAATATCTCGATACCATGCAGCAAGTGCATTGATGGCTCCAAAAAAGAAGTAAAACGCTTGACAGAGTTTCTTACGAGCGATCTTGGGATGCAACAGAGCGACATTCACGTCTACTTTTCCGGTAATAACGGCTTCCACATTCACATCAGCGACAACGCATATGTCCCACTTGACCCTCAGGCTCGTTCTGACCTTGTAGGATACATCTCAGGTGCAGGCTTGATGGCAGAAAGCATCGGTGTGAGAAAGGGTAATGAGGAGAACTTGGTTTTCATAAAGTTCCCGAGGAGCGGCCTTGCCTACGGCTGGAGAAGACGTGTCGCAGACAAGCTAAAAATTGATACTTCTTCCATCATCAAACTAAAGCACATAGTCGAGCAAAAAGGCGGATACGCCCCATTCAAGGTAGACCTAGATAGAATGGTTCGCGACATGGGCGCGAGGATAGATCCGCAGGTGACGACTGATGTGCATCGTGTTTTTAGGATGCCAGGCACCCTTAACAGCAAGAGCGGCCTTGCAAAGATGAAATGTCACGACCTTGACTCGTTCAACCCATTTGTTGACGCCTGTACGATAGGAGATTCAAAGGTGGCAGTCAGAGTCAAGACTGCGGTCAAACTGAAACTAAAGAACAAGGCATTCAATATTTCAAAGGAAACTGCGGAATTGCCAGTATATGCAGCAGTTTACTTGATCTGCAAGGGCCTTGCAGAGGCATCCTAGAATCTTGATTCGGTTTACATCCACTAGCCCATCCCATGTACGCATTAAGATAGCGACAGAGCCATCGTTGCAGTCAACTCAAGAGCATAAATGATAGATCAGTCTGATTAATCTGATCATCAGACCAGATGCCAGACGGCATCTTTTAGACAGTGTTATTCAGTTTAACTTTTTCATGCAAAGGCTCGTACGGATATTATTATCTAGATCCGCAGGTGAAAGCAGAGTAAATGTGATTGAATGGAAAATTTTTCATTTCTTCTTGTTAATAAACACATTAAAGGGTCTTGGATGGTAATTATCTCGCTTGTGGGATACGTATAGTGAGGACAAGGCGCCCCGTGCAGATATTGGCAGGATAGTGAGGATTGCCGTATTTGTGGCAATCGGTGTCATCATTTTCGGTGTCGTTGGCAACCAATCAGTAAACCTCTTCATGAATGTGGAAGAATTTGGTCAAGTCTTTACAAAGCCTCTCTATTACTCGATGCTGTCAGGAGTCATCTTGTCGTCCATTGCGCTAGTGCGCGTGAACTTCAAGGCACGTCATTCGGTAGTATGGTACGGCATAAAGACATTAGTAAACATGCTCAAGCGGAGTGACTATGAATCCCAGAGCAAGACTTTGCGCTACTCAGAATTCCAGATGAGTAAGACTAGCTTTGTGCTATGGCAGCTCATGAAGGTCCTACTGTTTGCACCGCTCTTTAGTAGCATCATGTTTGGCATGGCTGCCGATTACATAATGCAGGGAAAAGATCTCGGGATTGGCTCGCTTGTGAATATATTTGCCATCCCGTTTGCAGACATCCCTTCTGACGGCAGCTATGC
Organism: Nitrosopumilales archaeon; assembly: GCA_040255975.1. Classification (GTDB taxonomy): domain Archaea; phylum Thermoproteota; class Nitrososphaeria; order Nitrososphaerales; family Nitrososphaeraceae; genus Nitrososphaera. The sequence goes on along the minus strand of JBDZWB010000109.1, from coordinate 4,079 downwards.
TCGACAAAACGTAATGTCAATGATCCCAGCACTCACGCTTCTAATACCGCCGCTGTTGGCTGCGGTCGGCGTGAGGCTACTCGTATACGTCGGCATCTCCAGCACTGTCAACGTCTTGTCTCAGTACGTACTTGATTCAAAGGAAAGCAAGCCCAAGTTCCTATCATACATCTCTACGATGGAGATCATTGCAGGAGTCTCTATATTCTGGATCGGGTTTAACATGTTCTTTTCTGGAGGCATTGACTATAACACCAGATATGCAATCGCTGGCTCCATGACGCTTGGTGCTGCGCTCATTGTCTACGGAGTTGTCGACAGGAGACATGCAAGGGTAATAATCTACCCCGACAGGAGGCGCATGTATGCCAGACTCTTTACGGCTGCTGCCGTGGTGGGGCTTGCTGGCTCGATAATAATAGTCAACAACAGCATATCGGCCACAAACATAGAGATGATCGGACCATATGTTGCGCAAGAAATAGAGATTAATCGCTATATGCACGGTCTGGATAAAGTGCAAGTGATCAACCACACCATAGCACGACCCTCTGTATCCCCCTCAGCCATACAATCCATAGTCGAACAAAACAGCGACGTGCTGAACAACGTCAGGCTGTGGGACGAAAAGAATGCAAATGACAAACTTTCTCAAGAATTGTCCCAGAGAAACGACTTGGGATACTTTGATGTAGACATTCTGAGGTTTGGCGGATCGATGTACTGGACAGGCACTACTTTTCCAATTATCCCTGAGGATGTGGCGCAAAATGATGAATGGTTCTACCAGCATCTCGTCTACACCCATTCCGACGTAGGTATGAAAATGCTGGCCGCCAATAGCGGAAGCATAGTTGACGAAAGCGGGTTCTTTGAACAGAGAAGAATATACTATGGCGAAAGCGGCAATGGATTGTTCAGTACCTACTGGTCAGCATACCCTATCGGCAGAACTGCAAGTGTTGAGCTGGGCGGATACATGTACAATGGCAGTGGAGGAGTTGATGTCGCACCGCCACTGAGCTGGATGTTTGAGCCAAACTTTATGGTCTCTTATCCGAGTACACCCGTGCATATCATGAGGTACAAGGACATACATGACAGGATGGAACTCCTGTATCCTTATTTTGTCTATGAATTCGGTTTTGGTAGCGCGGCGACCAACCCTCAGTTGAAGGAAGTAGAGGCATTTGTTGTAACAGACGGAACTGACACGTATTGGCTCATGCCGCTCATTGTTGCGATAGATACGTCGAATGTACCGATGAGCTCTTCATCTTCGAGTTTTATGTTGCAGCTCGTTGGCTACTCGCTCATCGACGCTTATGATGGCACTATACAGATAATCGTTACAGGCGACGACTATTTTTCAGAGATGTTCCTAGATCAGTACGAGGACATAGGTGCCACAAGAGATATTCCCTCTTGGCTGACGAACCAGATCAGGTATCCAGAAGAGATGTTCATGTGGCAGGTGTCCAAGTTCAACTCCTACCATGTGACAGATCCAAGGGCCTTCATCGAAGCGAAGGACATTTACGAAGTCGCAGACGATCCAGCAAACGAAGGGCCTATCCCAACATATGCGTATGCAGAGCCACCCGGGTTTGAACAGCCAGAGTTCATCGGAATGCAATCGCTTCAGCTAAAGGATTCAGAATCCAACAACATCGTAGGCTACATCATTGTCCAGAATGATCATAAGGATTTGGGTAAGATGACATTTTATTCGATACCACCCGACTCGCAAGTTAAGCTTGTGAATACAGTAGGCGCTCAAGACGCACTTAAAAAAGACCCATCATATAGCAAGGTCAGAGAAGCAAAATTCGCAAACGCTAACCCGCCACTTGGCGAAAGCAATTTCCACAAAGTTGGAGACTACGAAGTATACTTTATTCCCATATTTACTAGCACTGGAGGTAAACAGGTTGGCACCATAGGTGCCGTCGGTGCAGCATCCGACACTGGCACATACCTTGTTGGCTTTGGCGATACTCCAGCACTGGCATTTGAAAATTATTTGCAGAAACTGGCTGGTATCATCCCAACAGGTCAGCCTGCAGGCAACCAGACAGCTCCTGACCGACAGCTCAGGATACAAAATCTGGAAAAAGTGTTTACAGATGCAGGGTTGCAGCTTATCAAGCCGACAGTAGTCTCTGCGCCGATAGGATTCAAGGAAGCTGAGGCAGCATACAGAGTCGATTCTGACAGGGGAGCGGCTGAAGAGGCTATTCGAGGATTTATTGCAAGTTCTGTGCGAGAGGGCGAGCGGATCTTTGAATGGCAGGAGGAAACGACTGTTAACTTTGGAGTGCTGCGCGAAGTGGAAGGTATAGTAGAGAGCCACTACATCTCCATAGAGGTCGGCTAGATGCCAGTGTTAGTTGTGGACAACCTGTCTCCATTTACACCAGATATCCTGGCATGCCTAAACAAACTTGATGTAAAATACATCTACAAAAAGTTCTCCGAAGTGACAAATTCCGATCTTGTGACATGCGAAAAGGTGATACTGTCAGGAAGACGCAAGAACAGCAAAGAGATAAACACAATGAACTCTAGAATAGTGAAATATTGTCACGAAAGCGATAAGCCATTACTCGGAATCTGCTATGGTGCCGAAATAATCGCCCTAACTCTTGGAGGAACGATTCGCAAGATGCCTTCTCATGTTCAGGGCACAACTACAGTATCGGTGTCTGATCAGAACTTGCTTACCGCAGATAAAGAATCGATTTCTGCGTATGAGAGCCATGGCTACTGCATAGCAAGGCTGCCTGTAGGTTTCAAATCGCTTGCAAGCTCGCCATATTGCGAACACGAAATCTTTTCAAGCGGAAATATTTATGGAACCCAGTTCCATCCGGAAAAGAGCGGAACCGAGGGACTTGAAGTGCTGCATAATTTTACCAAGATATAAGAAAGATTTTATTTTGCTTAACAAACAGCAATAATATCCTTGGAATCACAGCCTGAGCATTTTATCAACTTGCCGCTGGTGAGCAAGAACGAAGAGAGCTCCAGACTGCCTCTGGTGATAAACGTTGTTGCAAAGTACTGGGGCGAGGACATTTCTCCAGAAGCGGCAGCCGATTCAAAAGGAACGGCGATGATCGATGGAATTGTACTGGCAGAAAGCAGAGGATTTGTGTCATACATTTACAAGAGCTCTGTAAAAGACTTGAAAAAGAGGATAGACCAAGGAATACCGCCTATTGTAATAATGCCGGGGATCCAAGGAACCGTACAGCATGCAATGGTCGTTTCAGGCTATAGTGTGGAGGAACGCAGAATGCTCACTTATGTTCCAGAACCGGACACTGTCGGAGCCGTGCCGGAGACAAAATTTGAACAGGACTGGGAACAGGACGACATGACTTCTATAGTGATCATTCCATCTGATATGAAGGATCTGGTAAAGAATGATAATCTAAAGTTTAAGGATTCTAACAGATTGTGCTTTGAGGCTGAAGGGATGCGGCAGAGAGGAAAGGCAAATGATGCGATTGAAAAAATTCAGAGAGCCACTGAAATCGACCCTGACAATGCGCAGTCATGGTGCCTCCTTGCAGGGATGTACAACGAAGCAAACTCGGATCAGGCAGTGCCATGCTATGAAAGAGCGATTAAATTGTATCCAAAATACTATCTAGCATACAGAGGACTTGGCAACTACTACCTCAAAAAGAAGGATTATTCACTTGCAGAAGCGCACTACAGCAAGGCGATTGGCATCAATCCCACCAGATTTGGACCGATCTACAAGAACCGAGCGATAACAAGGATGCAGCTTGGAAACAATCAAGGCGCGAAGGAAGACTTGATAAAATATCTAGAACAGACCCCCGCGGCAGAAGATAGAAAAAACATAGAAGAAGCCATCACTCAACTCTAATTTCATAGTATGTTTTAACATCAACTGGCGTACTTATCAGATGGGCTATCTTTGCAGTAAGTGACCTGATGTACGGCTTTTGAGAGTGCTCTTCAAACGCCTTCAGTGAGGAGAATATCTCATCAAATACTAGTTCATCAGGGTTTTGCGTTGATCGGTGAAGAACATAGGCGATGTT
>JBDZWB010000108.1:0-5922 GCA_040255975.1 Nitrosopumilales archaeon | reverse complement strand
ACCAAAAGGAGGTTCCTGTTGCCCAGAAGGCGTCGCAATTCAGTGGCAGAGATTACAAGGTTCAAGTGTTCAAGGCTTTTTGACGCTGAGAATATTTATTGCTAGTGACGCCGAAACGGCATTTCAGCAACAATATTTATTGCTTGGAACCACGGAGCTATCGCAATTGGCTAGGAAATTAAAGGCCAATCCCGAGCAGACTGGGAACCGCCTAGAATCCATCCGCGATGCCCATAATGCACAAAAGATGGGAAGAACGACTCGCATGGAAGACTACCTGGAAGTCATTTACGAACTGATAGAGCAAAAAGGCTATGCAACCACTGTTGACATCTCTAATTACCTCAACGTCAGCTCGCCCAGCGTGACCAAAATGCTCCAGAGGCTCAACGAAAGCGGCCATGTCAACTATGAAAAATATCGAGGCATCAGCCTGACGGAAGCAGGGACGGCAGTGGCAAAAAACATCCACGACAGGCACGGCGTCTTGGCGGAGTTTCTAAAAATGATAGGGGTGGACGAAGATACGGCCAACCGCGACGCGGAAGGCATTGAGCACCACCTGCACCCAGAGACTCTGAAAAAGCTCGAAGAGTTTATCAGGCTGGCAAAAAGTCAGGGGCTTGCAGGCATTCCCTAGCGCTTGCTCAAAAAGACCTTGATTTCCTGCCCACTAATTATCGCATTCACAATCTTTCTGCCGGACTCGCTCCGCTTGTCGATTTTTACTCTAGCCTTCTTGCCAACTTGGCTGCTTAAAACGTATTCCTCTTCGACATAGACATCAATGGTCCTGCCCACTACATCGTCGTCAAGAAGGATGTTCACAGCCGATCCGCTTTCGCTGATGTCAAAGTCGATCTCTTTTCCAAGCGTTGGGATCTTGGCTTCAATGTCTATCTTTATCCCGAGCATTTCTTCCAACTCTGAAACCGTGGCGCCACCCTTGCCGATTATCCGCGGAGCAGCTTCCTTGCTCACCCGTACCTGCACCTTGTTGTCTGAAATGACGTTTACTTCTGCATGTGGATCGAATCGACGCACAATGTCCATTATCTTTGACTGAGCCAGCTTGCGCACTCCGCTTGCCGACTGACCACCCTTTGCCAGCTTGGTGATCGGCACCACCACGTTTTCTTCTCCAAACGTATAGATCTCGTACTCTATTGCTCCGGTCTCAAAGTCTCGCACTTCTACAAGCGGTCTGGCAAGGTCTTCTTCTGTCATGCCTGTAGGAACCTTGACTGTCAGGCCAAGTTCATACACTTTCTTGATGCCTCCGTCGCGGACAAAGATTATCGTGTCCAGTATGTGTGGTATCATGCCGAGCTCTACCCTGCCCATGAAGCGCTGGATTGCGTCAAGAGGACTGCTTGCATGAACGACTCCAACCATCCCGACACCGGCAAGCCGCATGTCTGAAAATACTTCAAAGTCCTGCCTTCTTCTAACTTCGTCAAAGATGGTGTAGTCCGGCCGGACAAGGAGAAGGATGTCAACTGCCTTTTCAAAGCTGCCTTCAAGCGGCCCATACTGCGTGACCTCGTCAGGAACTTGAAGGTCGCGTGGCGACTCGAACGTCTTGACTATCTTGCCTTTTTCCACGTAGAAATGCGCCAGGCTACTTGCAAGAGTGCTCTTGCCAGAGCCAGGCGGCCCTGCGATGATTATTCCTTCCGCCTTGCCCGACAGCCTCTCCATCAGCTTTTCGCTTGCATGGTAGTCTGATAGTACAAGCCTTACTATCGGCCGGACTATGGTAACCTCAAGACCGTCTGAAAACGGCGGTCTCGTTATTGCGATTCTGAAATTTCCAAATTGGATTACTGTCGCGCCGCTCCGGCTGATTTCAACAGAACCAGTGTGTGTCACCCTGCTTGCCTCTGACACTTCCTTTATGATGTCTGAAAGCTGATCATATGTGCTCTTTTCTTCAGCTATCCTTACCAATTGAAAGTCCCCGGGTTTGCCCCTTTTCGCCATTGGAAATGTGCCTTCCTTAAGGTGCACGCTCATGGTGGTTTCGTCAAAGTATTTTTCAAATTCAAGATCGGTCGTTTTGGTGGGCGCGCGTATGTGCATCGCCTTGATCCCCTGCGCCTCTGCCACAAGAGCCTGCACATAGTCGGCGGTGATCAGGGTGGCAGATTCTTGCATAGCAACATCTTTGATTATCGCATCGATTCTGCCGTGCTTGGCCAACCGGATGTCATTGAGATCCGGTCGCTGACCAACGAATTTCAGCCCAATCTTTTTCGCAGAGGCAAGCTCCCTCATTTTCTTTATTTCTTCAAGACCGACGAAGCCGTGCTCCTTATTGGTCGATGCCTGCGATTGGAGTTCGTCGAGCACCGCAAGCGGGATCACGATCTCGCTTCCTTCTTCGATGTCGCCGGCTTCAAGCATCTTTGTTATTTCGCCATCAATGATTATACTAGTGTCAAGCACGAATTTTCTGTTGCTCAAGTATATACTAGCTCCGCCATGACAATTTAAAAAGCATTTTTAATAGAACTGTGTGAGCAATAACAATTTATGGGCGAGGATGCCCTCAGATGACTGAATGAAAAAGGTAGAGGCCATCATCAGGTCTGAGAGAATGCCCGTAGTCAAGGAAAAGCTAAGACAGATGGGAATCGGCGGCATGACAATTTCTACAGTATCAGGATGGAGTAAGCAGCGCGAACTCCACCTTCAATGGCGCGGTCAGCCAGTAGCCTATGACCTCCTTCCAAGAGTCAAATTTGAGATAGTTGTACCGGACAACCAAGTTGACAAGGTTGTGCAGTCAGTTATTGAGGCTGCTAGGACAGGAGAACATGGGGACGGTGTCGTGTTCGTATCAACGATAGAGCAAGCATTCAACATAGCCACGCTTGACAAGGATGAAAAAGTAATCATCTGAAATGCATCTTAAAGCGTCGACCTTCGCAATAGCCTCTGCAGTCATGCTCACTGCCAACTTTTTTCCGGCGCTGGCCGCTAACTACTATGAAGAGCAGACCGACTTTAGCGAAACGTCTGTCCCGATGGCTGACTATAGATGGGATCAAGATGACATCGAAGGCTGCATATACAAAGAAGACGGCGTAAAGAATTCGTACTATGTCTGGACGAAGATGGCTGTCCAGAAGTGGCGACAGGCGCTACGGGAATACACAGGCAACCAAGACGCATGGAGTTTTACTGCGCGCTATGTTGGATCTGAAGCACAAATGGGATCCTGTGATGTCAAGTTCTACATCTATGACACATACAAAGACTTTCCAGATTACCCAGCCCAGACAGGCGCATACACTTCGGTGACTTATACAGACAATGAAGGAGACCTCGACGCAAGGGTGTACCTCGCACCCATAGTTCTCCATGGCGACGGCGAGACAGAAATAGACCTGCCAGGTTATGCTTTCAGAAACTCTGCAGTGCATGAAGTTGGACATGTTCTTGGCCTTGGCCATGTGCAATCCCAGAAAGGCCACCTGATGTCTCCCCAGTTTGACTTTTGGGAACAAGACGACCAGATGCCTGTAACCACGCTTGAGATTGAAGCGCTTGTAGACGAATACGGTAGTGAAGGCTTTGGCTGATAGCAAGCTGCTAGGCCACAAGCAGCATTTCTTCTATGCGGTAGAGTGCTTGGTACACATAGTCATTTGTTATAAATGACGGTATCTTGAGCCTTCTTGATTTTGGAAGGATCGCGTTTATCGCATACAGCATCTCGATCCTTTTGTCCAGGTCAGGCTCATTTTTGCATTTTTCAAGCAGGCTTGCAATACTTGCATGGTAATGATCCATGTGCGCATATGAATGCGCTTGCTGGCTTATAACGGGTTCAGAGGTTGTACCAGTGGAATGGATACTGAACAATCATTTAGAGTCACCAAGCCGCACAATCTCTATATAATGATCACGGGAACAAAAACACACGATGAATTTTGACAGCTATCTACAGGCAGGCAAGATAGCGGCAAAGGTCAGAGAAGACGCCCGCAAAAAATACCATGTGGGCTCGACACTCTATGAAATCTGCGAGTCAATTGAGGATCAGATCAGGAGTATGAAAGGGCAGCCTGCATTCCCTGTCAACACCAGCCTCAACGAGATAGCGGCTCACTATACTGCAGAACCAAACGACGCCACTGTTGTCAAGGAAGGAGACGTGCTCAAGATAGACATTGGGGTCCATATCGACGGTTATATCGCCGACACCGCCGTGACCGTTTGCTACGATCCAAAATATGAACCGCTGATTCGGGCAGCCGAAGCAGCGCTTGGTGATGCTGTGCGCATGGCAAGGGCAAATACAAAGGCAAGCGATATTGGCAGAGTGATAGAAGCTACAATAACAAAGTTTGGCTACAGACCTATCCAGAACCTTAGTGGCCATTCGCTCCAGCAGTACACCATCCATGCTGGCAAGTCGATCCCCAACATTTGGACTATCGGATCGTCGTTTTCCTTACAGCCAAACGAAGCGTATGCGATAGAGCCATTCGTTACCACTAAAGATGGGCAGGGTGTGGTTCATGAAGGAAAGACAAAGAACATTTTTGGGATAACGTCAAGAAAACCGGTCAAGGACAAGGAGGCCGACGAACTTTTGGAACTTATCTGGAGCAGGTTCAGGACGCTGCCATTTGCGCTGCGCTGGCTCACCGACAAGTACGAAGAAAAAGACCTGCGCAGGCTGGTAGAAATATTGACAAAGAAAAAGAATGTGCATGCCTACCCGATATTAGTTGAGGGCAGGGAAAAAATAGTGGTTCAAGCAGAACATACACTCATTCTGACAGATTCTACTGTAAACGTGATCACTCTCTAGCGTTTTTCTTCAGGAGGGTATTCTCCGTAAACAGCCGTAACGAGTGTATTGGTTGAAGAACACTTCTTACACTCCTCGCCCCGACCGTAGACATAATCCCCTTCTTTAAACGCACGCTTCGTCTTTTCGCTGCACGACTGGCATGTGTCCTCTGAAAATATTTCTGGCACGATTTCCTTTTTCTTGCCAAACAGCATTTTACTGGCCGACCCCCATCGTGTTCCCGACACCAATCACCAGGACAGTCTGACCTTCTCGTGTCTTGTCATCTATTATGGAATAGACCGTTTCTGTCACCTTCTCAAAAGCATCAGCTATTTCTTTGCGCATTAGTGTTATTGCATCCTGCACTGACTGCTTCACAATGACGGCATACACAGGTATTTCAAGACGGGTAGCCACTTCTTCTATCTGGTACTTTTCCACGCCGATGCCTCCGATCGCCGCGCCGATTCCCTCTGCAACTTCGCCCGTCCGCTCCCCTTCGAGCTTGAGGGCTGCGTCTATCATCACTATTGCATCTATCTTGATTCCCAAGTCATCTGCAAGCCTAGTTATGGCTTCTCCAGGTCTCCCGACGGTCCCAGACGGCCCTTCTGCTTTGAGCAGATACAGCTTCCGGCCATTGTATTCGTCTTCGCTATAAACAGTCTCTCTTGCGGCCAGCTTTTTTTCCATCCCTAGCATCATTTTGCCGACAACCATTGGCCCTATGCCGTCGCCTATGGGTTGGCCGCGTTTGAAGGCAGACATTGCCTTTTGCAATGCTTCGGCTTCTTCAAGCAAGAGCGGCATTACCATCTGAAGCTGCACAAGGACAAAAACACTCGAGGTCCGCTTCCCCATCAGGTAAAAGTGGCGCACGATCTTGTAGATCATGTTAAGGGCAGTAGCTGCTTCAAGCATGTTTTCCACTTTCGAGATTTCATTATCTCCTGCACCAGCGCACAATTTTTTGACTTCTGAGCGCAGTCGTTCGTCACGGATCCTCATGATATGATCTAGCTTGCGAACTATTCCGGACGGATCAAGGTCTACTGGCATTATCATGAAATATTCCAGAAATTTGTCGACTCCAGCCGCAGGGTCGCTTGATG
>JBDZWB010000107.1:0-1687 GCA_040255975.1 Nitrosopumilales archaeon | reverse complement strand
GCAGGGTTGCATCGGGGTTGAGCTTTTCGCCTCTGCTGTCGACCACTACAAGCCTATCCGCATCTAGGTCAAGGGCAAAGCCGTGATCTAGCTTGTTTGCAGTCACCAGCGAGCGCAGGTCAGCAAGATCGTCTGCAGTCGGGTCGGGTCCCCTTGACGAAACGCCTGCGACGCCATTGATGCTGTAGTACTGGTGCCCAAGCTTTTTGAACAGCCTTTCGCCATAGCCGCATGCTGCACCGCCTCCTGCGTCAATGCCTACCTTGACCTTCGCGCCTCCTTTTGCGATCTCGTACACTTCATCAGCATACCGTGAAGAAATCCTGTACTCGCTGCCGAACTTGCCGTGATGCTCGCTTGAAGACTTTAGCATCGAATCAAGCTCTTGTTCAAAGAGTCCCCTGCCGTTGATTATGAACTTCAGTCCGTTCCATTCAAGCGGGTTGTGGGACGCAGTTATTATCACGCTGGCCCCGTACCTGCGTGCCTCCCGAAATGCAGCAGGAGTGGGTGCAATGCCTAGATTGTAGACGTCGATTCCGCCTGCCATCAGGCTTGCGGCAACCGTCTGGGCGATTATCCTTCCGGACGGCCGGGTGTCTCTTGCCATGACGCATTTACCTGATTTTATAATGCTTGCAAACTGACCAGCAAACCTGTTCACCTCGTGCAGATTGAGGTCCTGTCCGTAGACACCTCTGACGCCCGAGATCGATACTTTCACAACGAAAAACTGTATCCGGTGGTATTTAATTTAGCGCCAAGCATTAAATAACGAGCGGCCAGAATTTTCGTTTGTTTTGCCCTAGTAGCTCAGCCTGGCAGAGCGAAGGTTTCGTAAACCTTAGGTCATGGGTCCGAATCCCATCTAGGGCTTGACTTATATTATCATCAGTCAAATTTCAGACATTCGCATTGTGATTCCTGCATAGCTGCACGCGTGCCTTGTTCCCGGCTACAAACGGCAATTGTGCGGGGCTGCTGTCACAATGCGAATAATCAATTCAAAACTATACGGTGCCGTAAAAAGAACTATTGCTTCCTGACGAGAAATGCGAATGTTAACTGCGTTTTTCACTGGAAGATAACTGTAGCATTGAGCGTGAAATGCGACAGCACCGCATCAAAATAATCATCTTTTCCTCCAGTTTCCTGGTTTGCAAATGTGGTAACCCTTTCCTATCCTGCCATTGCATACCGGGCAGAGCTTTGGTGCCGGCACAGGCCTTGGAGGCCTTGGAAAGTTTCCTCTAAGAGTCTCGTCGTACGCCTTGTTGAGGGTGTTGAGCTCAGCCTGCAGCCTAGGGATGTCGCGCTTGGCTTTTTTGTTGTGCATCCGCAGCTGAACCTTGCGTATCTTGTAGCTCAGGTCGCGAAGGCGCTTTTTCCTGATGTGCCGGTCTGGATCGGGCAAGCTGCAGCTGATTTTGCTTGGTAACAATATAAGCATTAGCCAAAATCTACCGCAAAATTGGTAGAAGGCAAATTCGACGATCGTTGCAGCGTTCCTTATATGCGCCCTTTGCAGAGATGGGTTGAAACGTGACCTACAAAATTACCGTCAAGATCAACGAAAAGAACATTTCAACAGAAGCAATTCGACAAGCAGTTGATTATATCAGCAGAGCCTTGGACGGCATGCAGATCGCGCATACGATCGAGTGCCAAAAAGACAGGATCATGCTGT
>JBDZWB010000106.1:0-6023 GCA_040255975.1 Nitrosopumilales archaeon | reverse complement strand
GGCGAGCCCGGCGACGTTGCAAGGTATGTCGTGACGCTGGCCGCAATAGCCGGCGGCCTCGTGCACTTTGCGGTGTATTCTGGCCATGCTTCTCTCCGCATCGAATACAGCATATTCCTGATAACGGCGGGTGGCATGCAGGTGGCATACGGCATTATGTATACGCTCTTGACGCTTACTGGAACCACCAGCGGGAGGGCAAGCCCGCACGAGCACTACCGCAAGACCGTGGCCGTTAACCTGTTTGGGTTGGTTGGGACTGCGGTTCTATTGGGATTGTATGCTTATTCGGTGACGCTGCCTCCGCCACTATCTCCCACGAACCAGCCAGAAGCCATAGAAGTAGAAGGAGTGTTGGCAAAGGCTGTGGAAGTGTTTACGCTGATAGGCATCGTCTACCTGATGAGGCTTGAAAAGCGCAGGCTGGCTGCATTTCTCAAAGAGCACGCCTGACCGAGTAAGACATAAAACACCAAGAGGGCGACCCATATCCATATGGCTTGGAAAGTAATGATGCCGAAAAAGATCATGTTCGGCGAAAACGCGGCAAAGGAATTTCCCTATCCAAAGAACGCTCTTGTGATTACCACGACCACCCCAGACATTTACAACAAGTGGCTGGATTACATGGGCATAAAGAACTACGAATTGTACGACAAGGCCACACCCGACCCGGCTATTGAAACCATCGAAGCTATAAAGAAGCAGTACGAGGGCAAAGACATCTCGTGCTACATCGGCCTTGGCGGCGGAAGCTCGATGGACATCTGCAAATACCTGAGCAAGATGACAGGCATCCCCAAGATTCTGATCCCGACGACTTTCGGCACTGGCGCCGAGATGACAACTTATGCGGTAATCAGTTTTGACCACAAGAAAAAGCTCCTGCAGGACGAGGCGTTCCTTGCAGACGCAGCGATTGTAGACCCGTACTTTTTGCCAGGCACCCCGTTTAACATCATGCGCAACTCTGCCTGCGACGCGGCCGCCCAGGCATCGGAGGGCTATGACAGCAAGGCCGGCAACCCGTTCACCCAGTTTTTCTGCAAGGAGGCGTTTGACATACTCTACGACGCAATCATGAACGACAAGCAGAACCTTCTGCCGTACGGCGCAATGCTGTCCGGCATTGGCTTTGGCAATTCATCCACTACCCTTGGACACGCGCTGTCCTACGTGTTCTCCAACGAGGGCGTGCCGCACGGCTATGCGCTTTCATCATGCACGACCATTGCGCACAAGTTCAACAACTCTCCGTACTACAAGCGCTTCAAGGAGATAGCTCAAAAATTAAAGTTCGAGCCACTGAAGCTAAAGCAGCCGCTTGACCAGGCTGCAGACGTCATCATGCCAGACAGGGGACACCTCGACAACAACCCGATCCCCGTGAGCAAGGATGACATCATCAAGTGTCTGGACGAAATCGTGAATTCCAACCCGCTGGCCTAGGCCGGCTTCCCCTTTTTGCAATGCACTGCATGCGCTGTCAAAACCTTTAAATTCAGTTCACCGACACAATTGCACGATGACCGTTATCCAAAAGAGCATAGAAATTAACGCTCCAGTCAGCGAAGTATTCACATATTTTGCAAGGCCAGAACACATGGCTGACCAGTTCCCGGAGAACATGGGTCTGAGCGTTATCCCGGTCGAGGTCAAGAACGGCTTTGGCGTTGGCACTATTTTCAGGATTAGCGGAGATTTTGACGGCAAAAAGCTCGAATGGGACTGCGAGACCATTGACTATGTCCCGATGCGCAAGATCGTGGCAAAGATGATCGAGGGTCCGTTCAAGAGCTGGCAGATAACAGTCGACTTTGAAGAGCTGGGCGAGAAGAAGAGCAGGACCGGCATGACAGTTGAATACGAGATGCCCATGGGCCCGCTTGGCAGCTTTATGGACAAGGTAAAGCTCAAGAAAATTGCCGAGCGCGGGATGGAAAACGGCCTCTACCGCGTAAAGGCGCTCCTTGAAGGCACCGGCTCGATTCCAGTATACATCACGCTGGATGCCTACAGGCACATCCTGAAGGAAAAGGAGAAGCTCAACTGCTCTGTCTCTGAAGCGATTGTCAAGATAATCGCCCAGAACCAGCAGACTGTAAAGGCCTAGAGCCTTTTTTCTCCACTTTTTGACTCACGTTTTTACAGACTTTTGCACTGCCAGCAATCACTGCCACATGTGGTAGGCAGAGTGCGCGCTTTTTTGGTACCGTTTAGGGACCGTTTTGGTACTATTTTCCACCCTGCCGTGTTCAAAATCTGCAGCATGCTACCGCATTTTGAGCGTGGAAAATGATGCAATTTTTCAAACGCAGAAACCAGCTAAAGTGTCCGCGGATACGTGCTTTCAGTTATATAGTAGGTGGGGGGGTCGCGTTTCCAGTGGTTCCAGTCCAGAAGCAGAGATAGTTCTTTTATAGCAGCCTTGCGCGTGGCGGGTGGACTCGGGCATGCCAAACGCCCGGCTGCGACTTTGCATGCAGAATCGATTTAACGACAAGAAATGGCAGATTGAACGTCCATGATTCAGCCTATGGCTGAATCAGTTACAGTGGGAATAATGCAAAGTTCTTTCAAAGAATTGGAGCTTTGCCTCCTAGTACGATTTAAATATCGCTCACTGTAGCAAAATTTCTGCGGGTTCGTAGCTCAGCCAGGTAGAGCGTCTGGCTCTTAACCAGTCAGTTATTCTGGGTTAAAATGTCGAGGGTCCGAATCCCTCCGAACCCGCTTTAACTTAAGCCTCTCATCTCATATGGATTACAAATTTTCCAAAAACCTAACGTCTTAATACCTACTTACATATGCCCTGACCATGTCTGATTACGAAAAAGTTGCCGATACGATACTGGGCAGATGGAAGAGTCAGATACTGTACACCGGCGTAAAGCTTGGAATATTTGAATTGCTGGACAAAGCTCCAAAGCATTCCTCTGAAATCGCCCGGGAATTGAATCTTGACGCTTCATTGACCTATCGACTTTTGCGCGCTCTTGCTTCTCTGGGATTCCTGAATGAAAAGGCGGGACAGAGCTTTTCAATCACGCCCATGGGAGAACTTGTCCGCAAGGACCACCCGCAGACGCTAAGGGGAGTGCTCTTGTTGGAAGAAGGCCCGGAGCACTATGCAATCTGGAAGCACCTTGTCGACATGGTCAGGGACGGCAAGCAGGACGGCTTTATGCGCGAGTTTGGCCGCAGGATTTTTGACTATATCCCGCAGAACCCCGCTTATAGAGAAGTGTTCAACTATGCCATGAGCAGCTACTCTGCCACTCACACCAAGATGGTGCTTGAAGCCCTCAAGGGCTATGACTTTTCCAAGATCAAGAGCCTGTGCGACATCGGCGGCGGACACGGGCACCTCATCTGCAACATCCTCCGCGAACATCTGCAGCTGCAGGGCACCGTGCTTGAACTTGAATCCACCATCAAGGACAAGGAACTGCTGTGGGCGGAAAAGATGGGCATGGAGGATCGATGCAGCTATCTTGCAGGCGACATGTTCAAAGAAGTTCCGCGCTCGGACGCATACATCATGAAAATGATCCTGCACGACTGGAACGACGAAGAATGTGTTGCGATTCTGTCAAACATCCAGAAGGCATCCCCTCCTGGCGGACGGGTCTTCATAGTCGAGCACGTGGTGCCCGACCATGAAACTCCACATTTTTCCAAGCTGTTTGACATACACATGATGTGCGCCCTCACTGGAAGGGAGAGGACAGAAAAAGAATATGCGGAACTGCTGGAAAAAGCGGGGCTGCAATACTTGCAGACGCACTATCCGCCGTCAAGGACGATAGGGGTGGTTGAGGGAATCAAGCGTTAACTATCGACTTTTCTTTGAATCTCTTACCAGCCCCGCAGCCTTTTCAACTTCAAAGACGCTCCTGTATTCCACACCCTCTCTCAGGTTGTTCCAGACAGCTTCAAAGATGTCGTTTATCCGGTTGCCCATTGCCGGCGACTTTCTGTTAATGTGGTTTTTGATGTCCTCCTTTGTCGCGGGAAATTCCAGATCCTCTAGCAGGTTTGCCATCTTTGCCGCCTTGTCCCTGTCGATAGCCCGGTTAACAGGATGCTCTCCAGTAATGTCGCCTGCTCTATCCATGGCATTAATTCCAGACTCGTTTGGATCCGTATAGTTCCTGTCATCAGACACGTACGCCATCAAAAATCCCCTGACTAAAAAGGAAGGGGCAAGAGGATTGTGTCATTACTTGCCCTGCCATATCCCAAAAGTGTTCCTTTGCGGATCCTCTAGCACCGCATAATAGCCCGCATCGATCTCTTGCTTTTCTTTGACCACTCTTGCTCCAAGCTGCTTTGCCTTGTTGATGTAATCCTCTATTGATTCAACGGTTATGAACATGGTTGGCATCTGTTCTGCATTTTCTTTCGGAGCCAGCCCGCCGCTTATCCCGGCATTTTTTATCATCCAGTAGTCTTGGGTCTCCCCTTTTTCAAATTGCCATCCAAACAGCGACGAGTAAAAGCCCCTCAGCTCATCTGCTCTATCGGCAGGTATCTCGAAATAGTCTACGCTATGACTTGACATGTGTGTGAATGAATCAGTCTCCTTTAGCTTGTAGTCGCAGCAGTCCCTTCCAGCTTTGACTTTACCGTTTGCGCCGCCTGCTCCAATCCCTGTTTTATCTTGTCGTCAGCCTTGCCGCCCGAGAAAAAGTCGGCTACCTTGCCGCCCGTCGGCATTTCGAAATCGATTGTGTGGCGCACGTGTGTCCTGTTATTGTCTCCCTGAAATTCTTGGATGCTCTCCCATTTCTTGAAGGGTCCCTCAACTTGCCTTGTTACCAGCCTCCTATTGTCTTCCTTTTCCGCCACTTGCAGGCGCATCTCCTGCCATATTCCCATCTGCTCTCCTGCGACGCGCATTTCCGAGCCGGGCTCATTCTTTGTGGCGGTTGTTGTTTCTGATTCTTTTACGACATCATGAGGCCACGCTTCTTTGATCTTGTCAGGGTCCGTATAATACTGGAATACCCTGTCGATTGGTGCATTAATTTCCACTTCTGTACTAACTTGTGTCATGTTGACGCAGGTGATTCATGTTATTTATTGGCTAGAGATTCGCTAAAGTGTACAATTATCTGGATCTGCTACTTGAATTAAAAAATCGCATTTTGCTGATTCAAGATTTGTCAGTATTCACAGTTCAGATTTGGCGGAACGCTGGACACTCGCAGCTTGGCACATCCAGCAAAAACATCTGACAACCGTGCGTGATCTAGAACAATTAAAAGCAATCGTTCTTAAGGGGAAAGCGGGTACCATGATTGTGCAAATAATTACGAGCCGGCGTGGCGAAGAGGCACTGAATAGCTGCAATAATTTCAAAGCTGCCTCCAGTCATGTTTCACATGCAAGGAGGACGGACTAGATTATGACTCAAAATCCCGTGACGCTAAAAGTCCTTGAAGCATACACCCGCGACGTTGGAAGGGGCACTGCAAGAATCGATTATGACGCCATGGATACCCTGGGGGCTACCACTGGTGACGTTATTGAGATAAAAGGCAAGCGCAGGACCGTTGCAAAGTGCTTGCCGCTTTACCCGTCTGACGAGGGCAAGGGCACTATCAGGATAGATGGTCTGATGAGGAATAATGCCGGCGTGGCCATAGGAGACATGATAAGCATCAGAAAGCTCAAGGCGGTTCCGGCAGAGAAGGTAATAGTAAGCCCCCTTGAGGCCATACCGCCCATAGACGAGCGCTATCTTGCAGACGCTCTAGAGAGCACTCCCCTTGTCAAGGGCGACAACATTATGGTTCCCTATTTTGGCGGAAGGATCACCTTCCAGGTAATTGGTGTGACGCCGCCTGCCGATGCTGTGCTTGTAACTAACAAAACTGCGTTCACCATCGCTGAAAAAGATTCAGAGCTGCGAGGAATGCCCCATGTGTCATACGAGGACATTGGCGGCCTTAGAGACGAGATGCAAAAGGTGCGCGAAATGATCGAGCTTCCGCTAAGGCACCCGGAGATATTTGAGA
>JBDZWB010000105.1:0-6031 GCA_040255975.1 Nitrosopumilales archaeon | reverse complement strand
CGCTCTGATGTCACCCTGAGAGCCACGACGGTGTTTTCGTCGGCGTTGAACTCCCAGCCGAGATAGACATCCTCCGTGTTTTCCCTCACTGTCACGAGGTCCACCTTGTCCGAGAGGCTCGGTATGTTGGGATAGGATTTGGCGGGCCTGACGTTTGCGTAGAGGTCAAACATCCTGCGGAGAACGATTATCACGTCAGCGGCGCTTTCTCCAACCGGTCCCTTCAAACATGCCTGCGATTTCTTGATTATGTCAACAGTCAATTCGGGCAGCGCCTTGCCGTGTTTTGTCAGTGCGCCGTCACCTGCGTCAACTTCACTTATCGCGAATTTCGTCGAAGACTTGTCACTGATTGTTTCGAGGATTTTCTTTGCCGCGACCGTCTGTTCCGGGCCAATGCCGTCGCCCCTGATGACGGAAATGTTGTATCTTGCCAATCAAATCAGTCTAGCTTTTGGAGTATAGAGTCTGTCTTAGCAACACCTTGTTGATGGCGTCCATCATCGCCTGTACTGATGCGACGACAATGTCTTCTCCAGCCTTCTTTGCTGACACGATGTTGCCGTCCTTGTCCTCCACCTTGATGGTGACTACCGCCAGTGCATCAGATCCGCCTGCAATGGAGTCGAGGACAAAATCCCTTATCTTGATGTTGGCCATCTCGCCGGCTATCTTTTGTATCGCCTTGAGCGCTGCGTCCACGGGTCCGACGCCTGTCTCAGCAGCTATCAGATCCTTGCCGTTGGCGTTCAGCCTGATGACTGCAGTAGGTATGGCGTTCATGCCTGTAAAGATGTTAAAGTCGTAGAGCTTGAACTTTTCCTCAAACTTTGTGTTGCCCATTATCTCGCCCGATATTGCCAGCAATTCCGATGTCGTAATGGACTTGCCCTTGTCGGCGATGTTCTTTTGCCTCTCAACTATCTGCTTAAGCTGCTCGTCGGTAGGTTTGATCCCAAAGTCTTCAAGCATCGCCCTGATGCCGTGCGCGCCTGCGTGCTTGCCTGCCTGGAGCCACCTCTTCCTGCCCACTAGCTCTGGAGCTATCGGCTCGTACGTGAGCGGGTTGTTGATTATGCCGTGGGTGTGTATGCCAGACTCGTGACCGAACGCATTTTCGCCTATTATCGCCTTGTTTGGTTGGACGATGATTCCCATCGTGTTTGACACGAATCTTGAAGTGTCGTAGATCAGCTTGGTGTTGATGTTATGCTTTTTGTTGTAGAGGATCTCTAACGCCATCACAAACTCTTCGAGCGAAGCGTTGCCCGCCCGCTCTCCAAGGCCGTTTATAGTGACGTGAGCGCATGCAGCTCCAGCGTTGATGCCTGCAATCGCGTTGGCGACCGCAAGCCCAAAGTCGTTGTGGCAGTGCATGCTTATCGGGAGTTGAGTCACGCTCTTGACGTCTCTTACAATCTCTGCCATATAGTCCGGCGTCCTGTAGCCGACCGTGTCGGGTATGTCTATCCTGTCGGCGCCGGCATCTGTGACCGCCTTGAACACCTTGAGCAAGAACTGCCTGTCAGACCTTGTTGCGTCTTCTGCAGAGAACTCTACCTGCATACCGTGCTTTTTGGCATATTCTACTGCCTTGACGGCCCTATCCATCACTTGGTCGGGCTCCATCTTTAGCTTGTACTTCATGTGTATGTCTGAAGTGGCGATGAACGTGTGGACGTACTTCAAGTCGCACTTTATTGCAGCGTCAATGTCGGTTTCAGTCGCACGCGCAAGGCCGCAAACCTCTGCCTTCAAGCCCTGCTTTGCTATCGTCTTTATCGCCTGCATTTCACCCTGTGAAACAATTGGAAAGCCAGCTTCTATTGCGTCAACGCCTAGCTCGTCGAGCTTGATCGCAATCTGGACTTTTTGATCGGGGGTGACTGTGACACCCGGCGTCTGCTCGCCATCCCTAAGAGTGGTGTCAAATATCCTCACCTTGTCATTATTGCTCATATCTCAACTCCTCTTGGAAGCGCAGAGACCCCTGTCCTTGAAATCTGGGCAATACCATAATGCTCGACTAGATTCTTAAACGCATCTATCTTGTCAGGAGTGCCTGTTATCTCTACAGTTATCGTCTCCTTGCCTATGTCGAGGATGCTGCCCCGAAAGATCGTAGAGTAGTTGATTATTTCGCTCCTAGTGGTCGGGTCGACCGCCTTCATCTTTATCAACGCAAGCTCGCGGTACACCGTCTTTTCGGTGTCGAGCACCTTCACTTCTACAACGTCTATGAGCTTGCGCAACTGCTTGACCAACTGGTCGAGGGTCTTTTCGTCGCTGTTGGTCGTGATCGTCATTCTTGAAAGATCCTTCTGCTCAGTCGATCCTACCGTTATGCTTTCGATGTTGAAATTGCGGGCGCGGAAAAGGTTGGTCACCCTGAAAAGCACGCCCGGCTTGTTCTCCACAAGTGCGGTGACGATGTACCATGATCCCTTCTGCTGCTCGGTAGTTGTGGCCATCCACTTACGCCCCCGTTATCATGTCCTTGAGGCCGGTGCCCGGGGCCACGAACGGATATACATCTTCATCGGGATCTATCGGGATGTCTATCACTGTAGCTACGTCGCTCTTTATTGCGGTCTTAATCGCCTTGTCAAGCTCCTGCATAGATCCAACCCTGATGCCCTGCGCGCCGTATGCCTCCGCTATCTTGACATAGTCAGGGCAGCTGTGCTGGTGCACGCCGCTATAGCGCCTGTTGTAGAACGTGCGCTGCCACTGGGCCACCATGCCGAGCATGTAGTTGTTCATCAGGAATACTATTACCGGGAACTTTTCAAGCACCGATACCGCAAGGGAATTCTCCGTCATGTTGAACGAGCCGTCGCCGGCAATGTCCACCACTGGAACGTTTGGCGCGGCTGCCTTTGCTCCTATTGATGCCGGGAAGCCGAATCCCATAGTGCCAAGCCCTGTTGAGCTAAAGAACGTGCCAGGCGAGATCACGTCAAAGTGTAGCGACGCCCACATCTGACACTGTCCCACTTCGGTGGTCACGATACCTTTTGCAGGCAATAATTCACGCAACTTTTTCAATGATTTCTTGGCTGTAATCTCTCTTGGATAGTCCTTGAGGGTTTCGGCGTAGTATTGCACCAGCTCTTTCCTGCGCTTGAGCCACGGGTTGTCTGCAGACCTCTTGGTTATCTTTTTCGAGAGCATCTTGACGAGAGTGCGCAATGAGGACTTTACATCGCCCACGAGCGCCACGTCCACCGACTTGTTCTTGCCGATCTCGGCTGGGTCGATGTCCATGTGGATTATGCTCATTCCTTTGCCAAACTCGTCAAAGCGGCCAACCGACCTGTCGGAGAATCTCGCGCCAACTGCAACGATGCAGTCTGCCTCGATGATTATCTTGTTGGCCTCTGCATGGCCGTGCATGCCTATCGGGCCCATTGCAAGCGGGTGGTTTTCGGGGAATGCGCCCTTGCCCTTGAAGGTACTGACCACCGGTATCATGAGTAGTTCGGCAAGCGCTTGGAGCTCTGCAAATGCGCCAGAAAGGATAACACCTCCGCCGGCCATTATTACTGGCCTTTCTGCCTTTACCAAGAGCTCGACTGCCTTGCCAATGTCACTGAGGTCTGCGTCCACCACGGGGTTGTAGCCTCTTACCTTGATGAGGTCGGGGAACTTCATGTCCGCCGTAGCCTGCTGCACGTCTTTGGGTATGTCTACAAGCACCGGTCCGGGCCTGCCGCTCTCGGCAATGTAAAACGCCTTCTTCACCATCTCTGGGATCTCTGTAGCCACTCTTGGCTGGAACGCGTATTTCGTGCAAGGGTTGGCGACGCCTATGATGTCTGTCTCTTGAAACGCGTCCTTGCCTATCATGGCCAGAGGGACCTGGCCTGTCACGGCCACGACAGGAGACGAGTCTGCATAAGCTGTAGCGATGCCAGTGATGAGGTTGGTTGCGCCGGGGCCCGAGGTAGCAAAACAAACGCCAGCCTTTCTCTTTATCCTAGCATAGCCGTCGGCCATGTGGGCTGCAGACTGTTCGTGCCTCACTAGCACATGCCGGAGGTTCGCACCTACAAGGGCATCATATATCGGAAGGTTTGCTCCTCCTGGAAGTCCAAAGACTACGTCTGTCCCTTCCTTCTCGAGGGCCTGTATCAACGCCTTTGCGCCAGTCATTTCAACCAATTTTATTTTTCACCAAATCTCTCACATGCAAACGCCTGCTTGCTGGACAGCGTTTGCCCTAGGCAAGTCTCAGCAGAACCAGAACATGAACGTTATGTTCGCTGTCAGTCCTAGGCATTTTTGTTAAATTGGATTGATATAATTTATAAAGATTTTGCCTGTAAGTATCCAATGAACCTTATTGGTAGCTACGGATTCCGCTAAAATACGAGACCTAATTTACAATTATTTTCAGCTCGCCAAGACCAAGGAAATTGAAAAGATAGAGGAGTTCCTCGACCCGGGTTTTACAAAGTTCGGCGATTCGCCTCCATATGACAGACGCGATTTTGAACGCGCACTGATGCTGGAGCAGTTGCAGTTTGCGAGCCTATCAGACTATGACTTCAAGATTGAGGACCTAAAGACAGAAATCATGGGCGACGCGGCAGTTGCGACTTTTGTCATTCAGGTCACAGGCATGATAGTCGACGACTATAGTTTTCGCGGGACTTCAATCAACAACAGGTCAAGGGTAACCATAGTTTTGCGAAAAGACAAAAGCGGCCAGTGGAAAATAATCCACCAGCACCTGTCAAAACTGGCGGGCTAGTCGAATGTCCCCGACTGGCTGACTACTTTTAGGATCTTGGTTTCTTGTTGCTTGGGCTCTTTTTCCTTCTCTTTCAAAAAGATGCCGTACGCTTCATTGCTGTCTGCGTTCTTGTGCACAATTGCGCGCACAGCCTTTATCATCGCCACTGGGTAGTCGGACTGCCATATGTTCCTACCCATGTCGACCCCAACCGCGCCGTGCGTCACTGAGTCGTGCGCCAGCTTTAGCGCGTCCGGCTCAGGTAGCTTTTTGCCGCCTGCGATTATCAGAGGGACGGGGCAGCCTTCTGCGACCTGCTCAAAGTTTTCGCAGTAGTATGTCTTTACGATGTGAGCGCCCTGCTCTGCAGCAACCCTGCATGCAAGACCCAGGTAGCGAGCGTCGCGGCCCATTTCCTTGCCAACCGCAGTGACCGCTAGAACAGGTATTCCGTACTTTTCGCCTTCGTCCACCAACTTAGCAAGGTTTGCAAGCGTCTGGTGCTCGTACTTGCTCCCAACGAATATCGAAAGCGCAAGGCAGGCGGCGTTCAATCTGATAGCTTCTTCAATCGAAACGGTGATGGTTTCCTTTGACAGGTCTTCGCCAATGATACTCGTGCCGCCGGAAACGCGGAGCACGATTGGCACATCCGTCGTCGGATCCACGGATGTCCTCTGTACTCCCCTTGTTAGCATGAGAGAATCTGCATAGGGCAGGAGTGGCGCTATCGTCTTTCTCGGAACTTCAAGGCGTTCCGTCGGGCCCAGAAAGTAGCCGTGGTCAACCGCAAGCATGAGGCAGCGTCCGTCCTCGGGGCGTATTATCCTAGATAGCCTGTTTTTCATTCCCCAGTCCATAATCGATCAAATCCAGACAGGCTATTTTTATTATTTAATCTTATTCATTCAATGCAGGCAGCGTGAAAGTAAATGTGGCGCCCCTTCCGCTCGGGTTATTCTCAGCCCACATCTTACCACCGTGTGCTTCGACTACGTTCTTTGATATGTATAGGCCAAGCCCTGTGCCCGACTCTGACTTTGAAACGAACCTGGTGAACAGCTTGGGCATCACGTCAGGGTCGATGCCCCTTCCGGTGTCCTTGATTGTTACCTTGGCGGAATCTCTATCTCTGACAAGCGCGATATCGATCGCGCCTTCCTTTGTGAACTTGATCGCATTTCCGATTAGGTTGGCAAGCACTTCGTAAATCTTGGTCTTGTCGGCCTCTATATACAGCGGCGGCCCAGGGGTAAAGTTGATGCTCACCTCTTTTGCGAGCCCGGACTTCAT
>JBDZWB010000104.1:0-6032 GCA_040255975.1 Nitrosopumilales archaeon | reverse complement strand
CGGGAGCGAGTCGAGCACTGCATCAAAGTTTTTCCGCGTCTGATCACGTTTGTAGATCTTGAGTGCCAAGAGCGCCTTATCCCTGTCAGCTTGCAGCGTCCTTTGCACCATGCTGGCGACTGCACCATGCAAAAATATCGACTGGGCGGCGGCAGTTACGTTGCTGGTCTTTCGGGCCGTGCTTGCGCTCTCAAAGTCAATGATGTATGGCTTTTCAGACACAATGACATGCCTGTCAAGTCTGCTCAGCTCCCCGTGGTCAAGGCCGGCTCTGTCAAGGTCATAGCACTGCTCCAGCACCGACCTTGCCATTTTGTGTAACTTTGTCTTTGGCGCGTTAGATACCCAGTCTACTATGCTCTGACCGTCAACAAACTCCATGGCTACAAGGTTTCTAGTGTGTCCTTCAAGGCGAGGGCCAACGCCGACGTCATTTGCAATATTGTGAAACCGCACTTCGTCGTCCATGCTCTTTCTGTCAGCATCCAGCCTCCTGATCTTTAGCGCACAGATCTTGTTTCCAATTTTTGCCCGGAGCACGATCCCGACCTGACCCTTGCCTGCGACACGCGATCCACCGATTGTCGTCCTGCCGCCAAGCGCTATCGAGGTAACTCCAAGCGACTCCATTTCGGCTATGCGATCATTGTATTCGCTTTCAGAGAAGTGTGGATAGCAAATGAGCGGCAACAGATCTCGCGACCGGATGTCTAGATCTTCAGAAAATGAGACGCTCTGTCGAGACAACCTCGCTGACAGCCTCCTTTGCAACTCCTCTTGTTTTTCTGTTACCGCCATAAATCTGGAGCTTGCCTGCAATCAGGTCCTTTGGGACCCCGCTATTCTCCCCATTTCGCAGTAGCAACCTCGTAAACTTGATAGCGTCGGTAGTCTTTCTGTCGACCAGCATTGCGACCCTCATCTCCTTGTCGACCCAGATCATCAACGGATTTTTTTTGCCCGCAAGAAAGCTGGCAGCGTCGTTCCGCCTGAAAACTTCTGGGCCCTTCCTCTTTGTGTAAGGAGGCAGAGTCATCGCTTCCAGCAAAAATGCAAGAGCGGCTGATTTCTTTTCGTCTGTGACGCACGAGCTCCTCAGCACAACAAAGCCGGCCAGCTCTAGCTGCTTTGCGATCGCGTTGGTGCCCCTCTTTAGCTGTCCCCATACCACGTCAGGGCTGCGCATTTCATGAGAAAATTCTGCTACCAGCACATTAGAGTATAGCTTTTTCGCTCCCTGGCCGCGCTGGTAGCCCCTGAAGAACCGGATCGAAGGCCGATCAAGGAAAGCCCTTGCTGCAAGCATGAACCTGCCAGCGCTCTCTGGTGAAATCGCCGTGCCGAGGTTGCGCCTGCTGTCGATTGGATCGATGATGATTATCGCGCTGTTAAAGCCCTTGATCACGTCTGGATCATAGTCTCCGCTTGCGACTATCTGTCGTTCCTGCCAGTCCGCCGCTGCACGCAGTGTCCCTTCAAAGGATCCATACTTGTGTATTAGCACTTCCGAGACGTAGCCGCTAAAGCCGGCTGTAGATATTTCTGCGCCGTATATCCCGGCAGACTTTAGGAACTTTTTCAGCAGCCGCGCATGTTTCCTTTTTTCACTGTCGAAATTCCTGCTGATGAATTCGGTGTGGAAGGGCGATCTATCTGCGGCACTCTGCCACCTACCCTGCTCGACATCGTAGCAGGGCACCACATTTATCCTGACATTTCTCACAAAAGCCTCGACGTAGGGATGGTCAGAGTAGCGCAGCCTCGGTCTGTGGACTTTTAATGCCTGCAGACCCACTGATCTCCCCAGCTCTTCAAACTTTTCTACTGGAACTGATGGCTTGACTTTGAAAAAGATGTCAATGTCTGCGTCGCCTCTGAGCCATGTGCCCTTTGCAAAAGACCCGCCAAACACCACGCTTACGATGTTGCTCATGCCAGAGACATGCTTGTCCACAAGCGCCTTAGCCTCCTCAGCCACAGCGGTTATCCTGCGCTCTTCGCTAGGTTGTGGCTCGCATAGGGGCAGAGCCTTTTCTACCACGGCGCTGATGCTGGACATACTGGTTCATTTCTTGGCTTCTGCGGTATAAATGTTCGAGTAGGTAGGTCCGGAGGGAGAGAGTTCGCTATTTTTTAGGTGCAGCCTGTCTACCAGGTCCGATCCAAAAGTCTTGCCCTGATATTTTGCCGAAATGTCGCTTATTGCGACAGGCCGGCCCTTTGTGCGGAAGAGGGTCATGTGGGGAGAAAATGGCTTGTCGGCTGAAAACCCAAGCTCGGCCATCTTGGCAGCCACATCGTTTGCAAGTGCAGTCAGTTTTTGTCCGCCTTCCTGATCTACCCCGACCCATACGACACGGGCCGATGAGGATCTTGGGAACGCGCCGACTCCGACATAAGTCAGCGTGAATGGCTCAAAGCGGACTTCGGCCATCTTGTCCTTTATCTTTGAAACTTGGTCATCGCTTTTTTCGCCGAGAAAGATAAGAGTAAAATGAAAGTTCTGGGTCTCTACGGGCTTGATGTCCCTAGTTCCCCACTGCGCAGTAGACATTATTTCATTTTGCAGCTTGGCCATAGTTCCAGATGAAACATCGACTGCGATAAAGGTCCGCATTGCCCTGACGATCTTGGCTCCGGTATTTACATGTCGTGCTCTACTTTTTGATGCTCGCCCAGCTTGTCCAAGCTATCAAACGTCTGGCGGCAGATATCGCATACTAGCGGGTTGAGGTTTGGGTCGTTGTAGTCAAGCCCTGGCTCTCCTTGGTCCACGATGAAGATAGACCAATATCAAATAAAGCAGTTTTCGCATGACGAAAGGTTTCAAATATGCCAAGGAATCAAGAATCATGTTGGCTGGAGCTGACAGTTTTGCGGCAGAACATGGAAAGGCTCAGGAAATCATTGAATGGATGAACGAGCACGCCAAAAAGAACAACCAAAAATTTCAAGCAAAGTTGTCGGGCTATGCAATGCAGACGACCAAGTTTGGAACCTTTGAAATAATATCTTGGAGCGGCGACTGGCCGGCGGCACGGAATTTAATCAAAAAGGCGAGCAGCAAGGTCGGCGTCAAGGTGATCGAATCTGGCTACCACGAAAAACGGGACCTGCTCTCGGCAATGTTTGGCAGCCCCTCGGAGTTTGGCAAGGTGTATTCAAACGGCAAGCTTGCTGGCCAGATAGAGATGGTCAAGAAATCCGGCAAGTGGGTTTCAAAAACGGAAACATTCGCCTGACTATTTCTTGTTCTTAAAGTACATCTTTTTCATCTCTTGTACCCAGGCGTCCTTTTTCTCATATATCCGCTTATGAGCTCTCGGCTTGCATACCGACATTGCGTACGAACAGAGCATAGGGAAATACACTGACGAGTCTCCGTAGACTATGACGTTGCCCTTGTGCGACGTCTTGATCTTTCCCCAGCTCTTGCCCTCCTGCAGAGTCGCACCTGAGAGCCCACCTGTGTCAGGCCTTGCGTCCGTCATCTGTATGAGGTAGTCTTGGCCGCCCTCCTTGATCTTTAGAATCTGGTACAGTGCAGGCCCGGTCTGCTGGAAAAAGTTCTTTGGCACCCCACCGCCAAGTTCGAGCCCTCCTGATCTTTCGCTCTTCCAGAGGATGGCGGCAGACTCTGCGACATCAAGTATGACGTTTGGAAACACACCCTTGCCTTCAAGCAAGAGCGGAAGCATGTTGAGCCCGATGGAAGAGTCGCCTATAGCAGGCATGTATACAGGCACCTTGTGCTCGTAAGCCTTTACCAGAAATGACTTTTCCGGATGCTTGGCATTTTCTTTGGCAGCCTTGCCCAGGGCGTAGCCAATGTCGGCGGTAGAGGCGTTTGGTGGCACATCCTTTGCCTGTCTGATCTCTTTTTGCACTATCAGATCCTGCGCTTGAAGGGTGCCCATCTCCTTGATGTAGACATCATAGATCCTCACGATCTGTTTTGCATACAAAATGTCGTCGTCAACGTTAAAGTGCCCCTGCCTTACAGGCAAGTCGTAAGCGAAATGAAGATCGTGATAGACGTTGGCACCGGTAGCCACGATCCAGTCAATAAAACCGTGCTCCATCATTGCCGAGATCGTCCGGCCAAGCCCGATCGGGGTCATTGCGCCTGCAAGCGTCAAACAGACAGTCGAGTTTGTCTTTATCATGTCCTCCAGCGTCTCTGCCGCTTCGGCTAGCCTGCGGGCGTTGTAGCCTGTCGAGCCGTAAAACTTTATCAAATCTACAATGGTCATGTCTGCCGAAACTTTTGGTGGGTCGATCTTTCTGCCGGTGAATGTATGCCTGCTATCCACCCTTTTGCTAAAAGGGCACTTGTATTAAAAATTCACTCCTTTCTCAACAAGAGGCAAGCACACACAGCACTGTGTAGGTATTTTGGAACTTGCTGATTCACCTTATCTGCAGACCCTTGGCTGCATTTCAGCCACTTGCCTGCGTCGTACTTGTAAAACTCTTTTTTTGCGACTTTGAAAAGGTCTGCAAGCCGGGCAAGCGATCCGTGATCATAGACTCTGTGATCATGCCTTTCTTCCCTTCCATAAGGCATTGTAATTATGGCAGTGCCGCCTTTTTTCAGAATTCTCCAGATTTCCTGCATTGTCTTTGCATCGCCGTCAATTCCGATGTGCTCGATCGTGCTTATTGAAATGACCTGATCAAACACTCTGTCTCTGAAACCTGTCGACCTAGCATCCATCACCGCATCTGTACCCGTTACAAGATCAATACCAAAGACTTGCCACCTTTTCTCATATTCGCGGATGATTTTCACAAGCCCCGACCCGGCTGCGCCAATATCGAGTATGTTTGCCCTCTTTGATCTAGACACAAGATTTCTTGCAACAAAGTCGTACTCCACCAGCCTTTCTGACGTGACCCCAGCAAGCAAACCATGGACATCAAGATGGCCCGGTCGGCTTGGAGACAATGAATATATCGGCACGTCAAGCCCAGTGCGTTCGTTCTTTCGATATTTTGTGACATGGATGATTTTCTTTACCTGCAGCTCGGCGATGGCTTTAGTTATTTCAGACATGCTTGAATTGCCCAATTGTCGGTAGAGCGAATACTGGTCAGCAGGACACTTTTTCAGAATAGAAACAATGCGGTCAGCAAGCGCCAAGCAAAAATGGTTGGAAGAAATCTGTTTTTATCTTTTTAAGAGAAAGAAAATTAGTTGATATGGCTTGGTTGTTTTCGTCTTGCCAATATCGCGTCTTCTTCTGCTTCGATCTTTGCTAGGTTCCTTTCTATTTCAGGCTGGAACTTCGACTTTGCGAACAAAGCAGCGGCCGCACATCCACCGAGGATGACTGCGATCGTTATCGCCTCAGTTATCATACCGTACATCGTGTCACCTTGTGATATAAATCAATGTTTTATGATAATATAATAAAATTAGAATTTTGGGATATGAAATTTCTGTGTAATAGCCAAACTGCTACAAGAATTCCTGCAATATAAAGTTATATATGTTATAATTAATATGATTTTTGACCTACCCATAAATTTGTAGACTACGTATGCACTAAAAAGTCAAAAGTTTCTTGGCTGCGTTCACTTTTTCAAGTAGTTCTTTCAGGAATACATCTGCAAACTGTTCAAAGCTTTGGACACCGTATTTTGTGCGATACTCCTGCTTTCTTTTTTCATATTCCTCCGCAAGCCAACGAAAATCAGCTTCCTTGATTCTGATGACATTGCCATGAGCAGCCGCCTTTGATTCGAACATGTTAAGCATAAAGATGCCGGCGAATTGCGTAAAGCTGTTGGCCTTGTACTTGCGGTCATAGTCGTCCTTTAGCTTTTCATAGTTTTCTTCAAGCCACGACTTGACATCTGAGCGTATGGTAAGCGACGTGTAGCGGCCGGAAAAGTCTGCCTTTATGTTGTGCATCTCTACAGAGTAAAAGCCGCGCTTTACCTCGTTCATCATTATGATAAGAGCGCTTGGCAGGAACATGCCGGGATAAAACTCGTCAGTGTCCTTTTGTAGTCTAGTCAGAATTGCA
>JBDZWB010000103.1:0-6075 GCA_040255975.1 Nitrosopumilales archaeon | reverse complement strand
GACAAAAAGATTGGCAACCTGATAATAACGAGCAACCGAAGACCGATTGGCTTGCTTACCGAGAGGGAAATCCTCAAGCACCTCTCAACTGGGGAGAATATCCCGGATATTCCAGTCAAGCAAGTCCAGCTCCACCAATTTACTGCAATAGAGCCAACTACAAGCATCGTAGAGGCGGCAAAGATGATGATATGGCAAAAGGCAAGGCTGCTCGTATTTGACCCAAAAAGCAGTGCTTTGGAAGGGATAATCACTGCATCCGACATTGTACGGGCGTTTACGTCGCGCAGAAATGGCGGGCCGCCGCTGGGCGATACCGTTACAAAAAAGCCAATCGCGCTTGATTCTGCAGACGACATATTCAATGCAGTCAAACTGATGCATGAAAAGAACATAGGAAGCGTCCTGGTGAACGGGTCTCAGGGCGAGCCTCTGGGGATATTTACGGAAAGGGACTTGCTGACAAAGGTACTGTCAAAACAGGCGCGTCTGGAAGGCAGGCTTGCAGATTATTGCACTTCGCCAATGATCACTGCAAAGCTCAAGGGAATTAATGCAAAGAAAGCTGCAAAGAAGATGAAAGAGAACGGCATAAAGAGGCTTCCTCTGACTGAAGATGGAAAAATCGCGGCAATAGTGACTGCCAGGGACCTGGTGGAGTCGTTTCTGCTTTATGAGGAGAAAAAACAGCAAAAATCAGAGGAGCGCCGCAAGACGTCTGTAGTAGAGGCCTAACACAAAGTGGGAAAAAAATATCGGAGAAAAAGGGGATTCACTTCATCTCACTGTCAGCAAACGACAGTTATCTGTGAGAATTATTTCTGCTTCTGATACCGATTATGCGATATATGTTGTTGACAGAAGATGGTCAATCTATCACATAGGATAACGGATGTCGATAATGCGCCATTTTAGATGCTGTGTTCATTATGCTCTTCCGTGTGATCGCAATCTGGATTTGAACATCTCCAGATCGGCGTGTTCCTATCCAAACCTTGCCTTCCAAACATGACATCCTCTGTCATAATCCATTCACATTCAGGGCATTTTGGATTTGACATATGCTATATACACAGTTCAAAGTAATAACAACATCTGCCCAAGATGCAGGTTTTTTCATGCAGTCCTATCAAGCAGAATCATTTTACTATATGACAGTTTACAGTCAGCCAGCCAACCAAAAATGCGCCGAGTTACCGGTGTCATAAACAAGAGCTTGAGCATTTCTTGTCTTCATATCCACCTTATCTTGTGGAAGTATGCCAGCATTGCGCCGGCAGCTGCAGTTGATGCAGCCACTATTATGATAAACGTAGCATGTCTTCCAAGAAACGCCTGACTGTCGGGCTCGCTCAAAGTAGGAATGTCTACGTTCATGCCATAAAGCGAGCTCATAATGGTGACGGGCATCGAAAGCGTGAATATTATCGTAAGCACGGCGAGGATCTTGTTTGACCTGTCGGTAGCATGCATGAAATCCGTGTCTTTGTAAATTTCTATGGTCTCTTTTGACTCCTCTATTGTATCGATTACGTTGTCTATGTGGTCGTTTACATCGTCAAAGTAAAGCGTCAGGTCCTGATCCGAAAACCGTTTGATGTCCCTTGTAACGATTGACAAAGTCCTGCGCAGCGGGATTACTATGCGCCGGAGCATCGTTACCTCGCGCCTGATGTACGAAATTTCATTTGCGGCGTCAGCCTGTTTGTCGAAAACAATATCCTCGATGTCCTCGATGTTTCCAACAATCTTTCTAACGATGTTGAGCAGGTCGTCTGCCAAGATATCGACTATGCTGTGGAATAGATGGCCTGCTGATTTCCCCATAAACTCTAGGCGGGCTTTGTCGCTCTGCTTGCACTGCTCAAAGAGTTCTACAAGCAGCCTTAGCTCGCCTTGGTGCACTGTTACCAGATAATTGTGGCCTATAAAGGCCGCAAGCTGTGCAGACCTTGGAAGTTTATCCTGTCCTGTCGTTGGAAAGTGCAGGATGATAAAGACATGGTCGTCGTACCTGTCAATCTTGGGAATCTGAATTTTCGACAGGCAGTCGTCAAGGTTCAGCTCGTGGAAGTGGAATTCTTGCCCCAGCGCTTTCATATCTTCCTTGGTTGGCTTGACTACGTTTACCCATCTGAAGCCATTGTTTGCAACTTCCTCTAGCATATCGCCTATGACCCGAGATGTAAAGCTAGAGAGTGACTACAATATACACTAATAGGACAAATGCCGCAAAAGTCAAATATTCTTAATCGGGTGACACACGACGAATCCGCCTGTAATGTGCAGATGTGAACCTGCATATACTACTTCATGTTATGGCTGCGGACGCCAAATGTGGATTCTTAATATACTTTGAAGAAATAATATTGTGTGGCAAAGACGATACTGGTGCCTCATGACGGGTATGCAATGTCCGATGCCGCTCTAAAGTACGCCTTGGACATTGCGAAAAGCATGGACATGGAGATAAAGCTGGTTAGAATCATACCAGAAAT
Source organism: Nitrosopumilales archaeon (assembly GCA_040255975.1). GTDB lineage: Archaea > Thermoproteota > Nitrososphaeria > Nitrososphaerales > Nitrososphaeraceae > Nitrososphaera. The sequence goes on along the minus strand of JBDZWB010000103.1, from coordinate 3,577 downwards.
ACTTGATTTCTCTGCCATGTCCTTCTGGGCTATAGACGAGAAGAGAAGGGTCAGAAGGGAGGTCAAGCGGATGAAAAAGGAAGCACATGACGCAGAATATGAGAAACTGCAAAAGCAGATATCGCTGATCCACTCAAGGGGCGTGGAAGGGTCAGCCTTTGTCGCGGAGGGCGTAGATGTTGTTGAAAAGATTGTAAAGCAGATAAGGAAAGAAAAGCCCTACCTTGTAGTGATCGGCAGCAAGAGGCTGAAGCAACGAGGCCGCCTGTCGAAAATACAGCTTTTGGGCAGCGTGGCCAGAAGATTAGCAGAGCAGTCGCCCCGGCCAGTTCTCATAGTCAAATGATATTTCTGAATAGCAACTATGCATCAATTCTAGTGCACACTACTCCGGACGGTTATTTAGCAATTAAAGTCCACTCTAAGGTGCAGCAAGTTGGTCGAAGAAATTGTAGCAACTCAAGTCATCCAAGATTTTGCGATAATTATGGTTATTGCATCTGCCATGGCCCTGCTGTCATACAAGCTCAAGCAGCCGATGCTCATCGGATACATTGCGGCAGGCATGATAATCGGACCCTATACGCCGCCATTCAGCTTTATCCTGCACCCTGAAATACTCAATCTTCTTGCAGAAATAGGAATCGTCCTGCTCTTGTTCTTTGTAGGCCTTGAATATCCAATAGCAAAACTCCGGTCAGTTGGAAAGAAGGCTCTGGTGATCGCCTTTGCCGAAGCCTTTGGAACTTTTGGGATCGGGTTTGCTGTCGGCCAGGCAATGGGGATGGAGTTATTCGACAGCCTGTTTGTAGCACTGGCCATATCGGTTACAAGCACGGTGGTGCTGTCCCGCGTATTGGAGGAATTTAAGATTGTAAAAACCGATGTTTCCGTTCTTATCTTGGGAGTAACCGTAATTGAGGACATTATCATAGTCTCGACGCTTGCTGTATTGCAGTCGGTTGCCACAACTGGGCATCTGGAAATCACCGAAGTTGGGATCTCGGTTGGACTGGTTCTTGCTTTCATCGGTGGCGCCCTGTTTGTAGGTTCAAAGACGGTGCCAAGGTTTGTCGATTTTGTAAGCAAGACAAACCACTTTGATGTTCTGGTTGTAGCAATCCTGGGCGTCGCATTTGGCCTGGCATTTATCGCAAGCCTGCTTGGCATATCGGTAGCGGCCGGTGCATTCTTTGCAGGGGTCCTGGTCGCGGAATCAAAGAGCCATGCGACTGCTAGGGTTTTATCGACGCCGCTCAAGGACATGTTTGCAGCGCTCTTCTTTGTGTCTGTAGGCGCACTCATGGATATCTCCCAGCTGCCCTTCTTCATAATTCCCGCACTGATCTTTGTCGCAACCTCATTTGCGGCCAAATTCATAACGGTATACTTGTCTGCAAAATCTCAGGGCTTGAACAAAAAGATGGCAATACAGACGGCCTTTGGTTCCTCTGCATCGGGAGGCGAGCTTGCGCTTGTAACCGCAAAGGGCGGTGCAGACGTGGGTGCAACCAGCCCCTTTGTCCTGCCAATGGTTGGTACGATGACCATCCTTACGTCATTTTTGTCTCCTTATGTTGTCAAGTTTGGATGGAGAATCGGCGAGAGGTTCAAGGAAGAGACGCCAGAAGAGCCAGAAAGCGGGGAAGAAGACCGTGAAGCGCAGGAATAGATGCTTTTCTCATTCGTCTGGGCGTAGCTGCGGCAACTGAACAGGCGCCGGGATTCGCAGCAAAAGGAGGCGGCTCATCTTGTGTCACGGTCTGCCTGAATATAACCACTTGCAATATTGATGTGTAGATTCGAGTACTAACTTACCTGTTACTGTATCGCATCTGTTATCAGGAATGTAATCGATTTTGACGCATGCCTGCCGAGGGGAAGATAGATCGAGAATCTATGTCCAGAATTCCGGTTGCGTATCTGATAATTGGATGGGAAAATAACCGTAAAACTATAATCGATTTCTTTCGAAACGCCAAGAGTTCGGTTGATGTAGTCACAGACGCAATCCAAGAAACAACGAGCTCAAAGGTTGACTGGCTATGGAAGGAGATATCAGACGCAAGGCAGAGGGGAGTAAGATTCAGAGCCATTACAGACATAACAAAAGATAACCTCCAAGATTGCAAGAAACACATGGCCAGGATAGACGAGCTCCGCCATCTCGAAGGGATGGGAGTCGTATTTGGGGTGTCTGATGTCGAGTTTGCCGCCATGGTGCCTTCATCTGCGCCACGAGAGGAAACTGAAAGGATACAATTCATACACAGCGACTCCGAAAGCCTAGTCAAATACAAGCAGCTTATCTTTGAAGCCCTGTGGAAAAGGGCGACCCCTGCCCAGTCAAGGATAAATGAATTGAATGGGAACATTGTCGAAACCGGCACAGTCCAACCGGCGAAGGCCGCAATCGACAGGATTTACGTGTGCAAGGATTGCAACAAGATGTTTGTCTTTCAAGAAGAGGTTGAGGATCACAAGAAAACCACAGATCACAAAAACTTTCAGGAACATCCTATGGTCTAGCGGTTTATATCATGCAACGGAAAATTATATCATCTGCAACGAGATGGCCGTGCACTAGCCAGTTTCGCTATGAATGAAATTCTTGGCGTCTGCATAACCGTCTTCCAGTAGTTGCGCAATTGTCCCGGCTGAGAAATCAAATGTCTTGTCCGAAATGGTATGCTCGTCATTTCTTCTTTCTATCCTTACTATGTGTTCAATGTCAAATCTTCCCTCTACAATTTCCTTGTTCAGCCTAGGTCTCCAGCTAACGCCGTGATACTTTGTTCTCTTGTTTAGCAAGTCGATAATGGCCTTGTCTTTGACTTCGTTGCCCCTTGCTATTCTTATCAGATCCCTTACCAAGTCGATGTAATCAGACACCAGCAGCAACACCTCCTCATCCCTGTGGCTCCTGTCAGAGAACATGATGTCGTTCTTCCTGTCTACTACGCCGTCATGATCCGTGGGGATTTGCGCTTGCCTTGTTGGATGCACGTTAATTATGTCCACGGTAAGAGTTGGAACCTTGTCTTTCAATCCCTTGATCTTGTACCAGTACTCCCTGTGGAGCACGACCATCTGGCTCAAAGGGGTGTTGGTCAGCAGCCCGCCGTCCCAAAAATGCCGCATCTCTTTGTGGTATTTGTCAGGGTCCAGAGAGCTGGCGCTGACGCGCCAATCCTGACTGCCGTACCTCTGGGACAAGCTATTGCGATTGTGGTGGCTTTCAACTTCCAGCATGGCATAATCAAAATTAATGGGGTAACAGCCGCTTGCCATGACCTGATCCAAGGTTATCCCATCATCATATCTTATGACATGTTCAAAACCTATTTCCTTTCTGTCTTGCTTGACAAACCTTCCATATTCTGTTTTCCTCGAACCGTCTTCTTTTGCATAGCTGTCAAATGTCACAGGTATTCCATCGGCGACATCAACTGATACCAGTATCAGTCTGGGCTGGTTGTCTTCAAAAGCTGTTGCTATTGGAAACTTTGCAAACCTCTCTAGGCTTCTTCTGAGCGGCTCATTGCTGAAGCGGTACCAAGTGTTCCAAAGAAAATCA
>JBDZWB010000102.1:0-6099 GCA_040255975.1 Nitrosopumilales archaeon | reverse complement strand
GTTGCATTGTTGATAAATTAAAAACTAACGGTACCTGTCAAGTTGTCGTTTGCTACATGATGAGACGAAACGCTAGCCGACGATAAGTTAACCGAGCCAACAGCCGCAAGGCATTTTACCGGCTACAATTTAACCACAAAAAGGCAATTTGGACACATTTGAACGGGTCTACTACATGCGCGCCCTGCTGGGCGTAGTAGCTGGTGCCATTGCAGGCTTTCTTGTCCCATTCGACCCATCGGGGCAGCTGAATCAGGGCATGTCAGTAGGCATCGCCATCGCGATGGCATTCGTGTTCTATTTCATCTCTCTTGCGGTCGGGAGGAGTATCGCCAAGAACGTGCCAAAAGACAAGCGCAGAAAGGTTGCGACGGAGGGCATCGTGCCTTTCATATTCCTGCTACTGACGTTCATGATAATCGTCTACACGGCACTGCATCAATCGCTCGTTCTAAGTTAAATATCGGCGCCAGCTCAGTTACAGCAGATTGTGGGACTATCGCACACCTGGCATCCCAGACGAGCTTTTCAACCGTACTGAAGAGGTTCCAATAACAAAGGAGGACATCCGGGCTATAGCGATAAGCAAGCTTCGACTGAAGGAAGGCCACTCTGCAATAGATGTCGGTTGCGGCAGCGGGAGCATCACAGTCGAGCTCTGCCTGCAGACGCGGGGCGCGGTCTATGCAATAGATTTTGACAAGAATGCGGTAGATCTTACCAAAAAGAACCTGCAAAAGTTCGGCTCAAAGGCAGAGGTCATTTTGGGAAAGGCACAGGACATCCTGCCGAGACTGCCGCAGGTGGACGCAGTGATGGTAGGCGGCACGTGGGGTGACACTCGCCAGGTTATCGAGCTTGCAGCCGACAGGCTGAAAAAGGGCGGCAGAATAGTCATCGACACGATCCTCATAGAGACGCTATACCAGGCCGTCACTGCAATAAACGATCTAGAGATGGTCGAAGTGGACATCACGCAGGTAACGATTGCAAAGGCGCGTAAGGTCACTACGGGAACAATGATGCTTGCAAGGAACCCTGTGATGATAATATCAGCGACTAGAGTCTAGCGATTGCGGCATCAAGATATTCCTTGTCTATTTCAAAGCCTACGAATTGGACTCCAAGGTGCATGGCAGCAACTGCGGTGGAACCGATGCCTGTAAATGGGTCGACTGCCAGCTTTGCCTTGCCGTGTAGCTTTATGCACATCTCTGGCAACTTTACTGGAAAAGTGGCTGGATGAGGGCGCTCACTCTTGTTCTGTATTGTTTCATACGGTATGAACCAAGTGTTTCCCCTGTCGCGCTTGTCCTCCTTGGCGTTCTTCCACCTGCCGATGTTCGTTTTGTCCTGGTATGGTATCCCGACAGCGAGCTTGTCAAGGTGCGCATCGCCGGTCTTTGTGAAATGGAAAATGTATTCATGGCAGTCGTTTAGGAACCTGTTGCTAACTATGGGCTTGAAATGCCCTACAGCAATGTCGCCGGCAATGTTAGGATAGTTGCCTACGTCCTCCTTGGATATTGCTATCGACTTGATCCAGTGGATCACGTTCTGCAGCACAAAATGCCTTCTCAGCACAGAAGCAACATCCCATGCTATCCACTGGTCCTTTGGCTTGTTGCCGATGTTGAGAAAGAAAGAGCCGTTGTCTGCAAGGGAGCGTTTTATGGCTACGCCGACCTCCTCCATCCACGCAAGATACTTTTCCCGCGGCAAGGTGTCGTTGTAAGAGCTGTAGCCAATGCCGATGTTGTAGGGGGGCGACGTGACAATCACATCGACAGACTTTTCATCAACATTTTCGTTAAGGCCGGTTACGCAGTCCTTTAGGTAAAATGCGGCAGAGCAATCGCCTTTTTGCACAATCCTATAAGGCGCGTCCTGGTTCTGCAACGATCAAAAGCTTGCAGCCTGGCATTTATCCTTTGCATTTTTCTTATCTTATTTGGTACAGTAAGAATCTGGTACTCTCAATAAAAGCAAGACCGAATACTAGCTTGCGTACGAATGTCTGAAACAGAGTGCCTGCACCAGTGCAAAAGGTGCGGCATAGTTTATGGCTGCAGCGCACAAAAATGTGGCCTTCCCTTTGCGAGCGGCTACTGCCAGGTGTGTTCGTCGCCAGCGGCAATTAACCTTGTGGCAACTGCTTGAGATCCGCCAGCTGTTATGCAACATGCCATTGCAGTCGTGGAACTACGCTTTCCGCCCCGCCTGACGAAGGCTTCGGTTATTGAAGAATCATTGGCATTCTGTGGTTCATAAAGAACTATGGCCACGAGTTGTAAAATGGTTGGAGCAAAGATCATAACCAGTTGCTTATGCTATAAGATGAAATAACAATTCTGTAAATCCATTGTCAACTGTATAAAGCGATAAGGTACCAGGAAAACTGCATACAATGTTTGGTTTCACTATAATCTTGATGCATCTTGCTGATTATTTACAGGGACGAAAAGATAGGACATGTCCAGTATGTAGACACCAATTTGATACGTTCAGGGAAATGGATATTCACAGGCAAAATGAGCATGAGCATGTTAGGTAGAAATTAAAAAATAATGTGAACTGAATTTTCACAAAAATTCCTTGATAAGAAGGGAATCTACCTAAGGCAGCCTTTTCAGGCAGTCCTGGGTAAAAGTTGCTGTACAGGTTGTCAGATCCACTTTGAGGATTATCGGTTCCAACACCTCTAGATGCTAATAATACTTGATTCGCTGATGGCCTCTATGCATTTCTGCACAATGCATTAGCGAACAGAGGCAAAGTCAAGCTCTACTCCGCGCCTGTTGTCATAGCTGAACGTAAACCTCTCATTGTCGGCAAGAGGTATGCGAGATACCTCCGCATTGCACTGTGGGCAGGTAAGGATGTCGTGCCTCCGAATGGTGATGGCAGAAGCGGCCCAGAAGCAAAAATCACATATAAGAAATTGGCGCGAGACTCTTACCAAAGAATCGTTGTCGCGAATCTCTAGTACAGATGCCATTGTCATCCATGAAGTGCTTTTTAATATTAAAAGAGAATGGATGGTTGTACTGATTCTATAGCTAATGTCAATGTTATAGTTCTTTTTTCTTAGTAATCAAAATGTCGCCTGCCAAAGTTCCGATTACTCCCATTGCAGCCGCAGGCGCAATTACAAGCGGCATTACTGTATTGAGCATCCCAAAATAGGCCGGCGCAATCAGGCTCGGCCATACTGTCTCTTGGTCAAGCACTTTGTTGTATGTGTATGTTATCAGTGGATAGTATAGCGTAAAGAACGCGACGCCCACTATGGCTCCAGCGGCATACCTCGATATCCTTGATCTGGAAAACGACAGCAGCGCGTCAGCCGCCACAAATGGCACTATGTTCACGACATAGAACGGTAACGTCGGGATCAGGGCGTCATTTGGTACAATCGAAGTGAGTATGCTTGTCGCAATGAACGCGGCTCCGACAGCAGTCACCATGCCAAAGCGCCAGCCTGATAGCGCAGAAGACGTGTATGTCAGAGCCGACATCAGGATGGGAAACGCCAGCGTCGCCACCGCCACGCCGAGCACCGGGTGCGGGTCGAAATCAAAATAATCTGTGCTTGAAAAGGGCAGCGAGAACATGTCCACTATTCCAGAGACTGCCAGCCACACAGGCAGGACGCCTATCACTATGAGAGCCGGCGCAAGACGGAACTCCCGGAAAGCCATGCTGCCGTGATGTATCATTCCTGCCAGAGCGCCGATGCTGCTGGCCACCATTCCGCTTACGAGCACAAAGTGGGGGGGACTCAGCAGGCCGTCAAGGCCAAAAGCCGAATGCCACGCAAAGTCGACCGGCCCTGCGGCAACCAGCAGGACTACGCCAGTCATGACCAGCTTGATTGGCCTGATAAGGCCGACGGGTCTTGAAGTCGAAAATAGTGTTACAGCTCCTGCGACTACTGATCCTACTCCGGCATAAAGCACTGCATGGGGAGGGGCAAAGAAAGTTTCAGGCTTGTTGAGCAGATGATTGTTGATGTCCCAACTGCCGCCTCCAGCAGCGAGCAAGACGCCTACGCTTACGAGCACATAGCCAACAAGGAGCCTAGAGCTTGATCCAATGATGCTCTGGGCAGGGCGTTGCCGGGAATAGTTCAATGACTTTTTTTCGCACGTTCGATAATTAAGGCTTTGTGACCTGCACGAAATACGCCTCCACAAACTCTTGCTGATGATCTACTGTGCCTTCAGCCGGCCAGTGGGCGCCTTCCCAGCTGTGTGGAAAAGCGACAGACTTTACAAAAATCACGAATCTGCCTTCGGTCTCTGGCTCTACCTGCAGGTTAATGTTGTAGCTGTTGCCGCCTTCCCATGGCCTGCTGAACGCCTCTACAGACGCGTACTGCGCCTTGACCGTCACTGCAGTCCCGCCATAGGCCGAGCCTATTTCTCTGCCAGCATTGATCAGGATAGGAGTCTGGTCGAAATTGTGATTGATTATCTCAATATTGTCAGTCCTAGTTAGATTTGGAAATCCGACAGAGACAATCTGCATGTCCGCGTCGTCACCGCTGTTTGTCCCTGCGACTGAAATGATAAAGGGCTCACCAAGCATAACCTCTGATTCAGAAAGGCTGACATCTGTCACGCCGGCTTCGGGCCTCCTGATCTGCATCTGGTATGACTGGGGAAAGACATAGAGAGTGAAAGAAAAATACAACAAGAGTGCTGCCGCAACCGCTATGCCTAGAACCATTGCTCTTAACAATGTATTATAGCATTACATCTATGATCTTTTATTCCTTGGCGCCTGACTAGCACCATGCAAGCAGCCATAGAACGCGAAATGGAGGCACCAGCGTGCAGTGGATGCGGAAGCACAGACGGTGTGGCGTCTTCTGTGCATACATACAGGGGACCTTACTTTTGCATACGCTGCTGCAACTACCTCGACAAGAGCGGCAGACTCGTAGCCTAGCGGCTAATCAGATGCAATTCTACTCGTAAATCCAGACAAAATGTGAAAATACCACACATACATGATTCTGTATGTGCTAAAGGCATCGTACGTCCTTGTGATCGCAGCGGCTGCCGCAGTGTTAGTCCCTGTCTCGATAGCATTGAGCCCCTATGCCCCTGAAGTGGGTGGACCAAGGCTAGGGGTCTATGACAACACCGAAAGCAGGATCGCAGACGCAAGAGACGACGCTGAAGCAATCTTCCAGCAGAACGGCACTGATGCCATACCGCAAGTCAGAGACTACCACGACATACTTGGAGCCAAGGTGATAAAGCGCAGCGACGCCTTCTTTTTCACAATCGACCTTGCCGGCAACCCAAACAACAACCAAGAATATGAAACAATCTATCGCTGGCACATCATCACCACAAGCCCCGTGACCAACAGAGAACAGCAGTACACAATCATGTTCCCACATTTTGCGACTGGCAACTCTACAATTGATGGTTGGTACTTTGCAGTCTATGACGAAACCGTGGATACGTTCGTTGTCAGGCCAGTCAAGATCGAGGACATGCCGGAAAATAAGGTAGAGTTCCCCGTAGAGGACTTGTACATAGGCAACCCTTCACAGTTCAGCTACTGGGTTGAGGTGCTTGTGAGGATCGATGCCTCGTTTGGCGGGCCCAACTATCTAATGGACTATGCCCCATGATCACACCACGCCTGCAGGCACTGTCTGCCCGACCGTGATCTGTTTTTCGATCGTAAAGCTCTCACCAGACACTTCGTCGGTAATTGCATATGTGATCAGGTAGTCGCCTTCAGGAAAAGGCGTATCCTGCGTCAGCGACAGCTCCAAGAAAAGCTCTGTGTTGGGCCTGTGGGAGACTATGCTCCCTGCTGGGACACCCTCGATCGACTGAAGCTCAGTTCCATTTGTGCTGGCAATGATATAATCGGCAGTCATGTTCATCAGGTACAAGGTATTGCCTTGGTCGTCCAGAACCGGCATGTGGCCGTAGCCTACGAGCTCGACATAAAGGACCATGGTCTCGCCCGGATCAAAAACACTGTCATGCTCTTCGTAGACGCCATAGCCGGCGGCGGTGAACGGCTGTACATACGTGCTGAAAGTGGCATTAAACTCTGTCTGGTTCCATA
>JBDZWB010000101.1:0-6238 GCA_040255975.1 Nitrosopumilales archaeon | reverse complement strand
TTGCAAAAGGAAGCATGCACAACAGTGTCTACAACATGTTGCAGGAGGCAAGAAGGAGGGACAAGATGCACAGGATGCGCCTCTGGGAAGACAGCTACGACGAAGAAGGGGAAGAAGTCAAACCTTCTGAATCTTGATAGTGAGCACGCCGTTTCTGTACTTGTAGTCAGCTATGCCCATTTCCTGGGTCAGCTCAAGCGGCACGTCCCTTGAAAAGTTCTGGCCGCCTTTTATGCGGAGCAGACCTTCCATCAGCCGGACGTTTATCTGATCCTCCGGGCCGGGCACTTCAGCGACAAATACCATTTCGTCATTGTTCTTTATCAGGTCATAGACCCAGTCCTTTTGCTCCATCTCCTTGGCGAGCTTTTTCTCTTCAGAGTTTGCCATCATCCTCACCTCGCGCACCCAATAGATCATAAGACCTGATGCGATTGCGAGAAAGATAAAGCCAATGCCGCCCTGTGAACGTGCCAGCAGCACAAACATGATCCCGATGAACAGCAACGCAACTAGCGGGACGATAAAGTCGACCGATCTGCTCGCATACTTTTTCTTGTATCGGGCTATTCCGGGTCACCCCATGCCGGCATTTCTCGATCTAAATAGGCGCCGCAAGATTATAAATCCTTATACGCTCGAGCCGCCCCACCGCTTGAAAAGGCCGTGGTCGATGTTGAACTGGTCCAGCACCTTGCCCACCACGTGGTCTACCAACTCGTCCATGGTTTTCGGCCTGTGGTAAAATCCGGGCATCGCCGGCAATATCACTGCGCCTGCATCTGCCAGTGCGGCCATGTTTTCAAGATGAATCTTTGACAGCGGAGTCTCCCTTGGAACCAAAACAAGCTTGCGCTGCTCCTTCAGGCAAACGCCTGCGGCCCTCGAAACAAGGCTGTCGTCAAACCCGTTTGCTACACTGGCAAGTGTCTTCATACTGCACGGGATCACAGCCATTCCGTCTGTCTTGAACGAGCCGCTTGATATGGGCGCAGCCATATTGTCATCTTCATAATATCTGGTCGCAAGTGATCTGACGTATTCGGGTGTCCTGTCCGTCTCTATCTTGATGTTCTTTTCTCCCCATTCGCTTACGATGAGATGAGTCTCAACCTGCAGCTTTTTGAGCACTTCAAGCGCCCTTATTCCGTAAACTACTCCTGAGGCGCCGGTGATCGCAACTACTAGACGCAACCGCAGGTGATCAGCCCACCTCGATATTTAATGATGCTGGCAAGCGTTTATTTACGAACAGCGGCTTGTTAGCGGCCATTGCTGACGGTATTTGGAACGGTGGCCCTAGACACTACGCGCACGCCCTTTCGGACGGAAACTAGGATATTGGGTGGAGCTGCGACCTTTGCATCGCTTTCCTCAGGCATGTTCACACAGACATCAATAGTCGCAGTCGTAGGTTCGGATATGCCTTCAGATCATATAGGCGCGATCAGGTCAAGGGGAATCGATACAAAAGGCATTGTTACCGTGCAGGATGGCAAGACCTTCCACTATGATTCGACTTTTGATTATGATCTTTCAAACAGGACGACAAACAAGACCGAGCTTGGCGTAATCGCCGGCTTTGACCCGGTAATCCCGGAAGAGTATGCAAAATCCGATTACGTGTACCTGGCAAACAACGACCCAAAGCAGAACATCAAGATCCTCCAGCACTTTCAGAAGCCCAAACTGGTGGTGTGCGACACGATAGAGTTCTGGATAAACGGGAACCGCGACGATGTAGTCAGGATGATAGGCATGGCAGACGGAGTCGTAATAAACGACAACGAGGCGCGTCTGCTATGCAAAGAAGCCAATCTTGCAAAGTGTGCCAAAAAGATAATGTCGTGGGGATCGAAATTTACGATAATCAAAAAGGGAGAACACGGCGCCGTTTTGTTCACGAACGACAATCAAGTGTTTCCTGCAGCCGCGTTCTTTTTGGACGAAATAGTCGATCCGACAGGAGCAGGCGACTCTTTTGCCGGCGGTTTTCTTGGACACATTGCGCGCAAAAACAAAGCTGATTTTGCGACCATGAAGGAGGCCGTGATTTACGGCAATGTTATGGGTTCGTTTGCAGTCGAGGATTTTGGGGTGAAACGGCTCCTGTCGATAACAAAGGATGATGTTGAGGAGCGCTACAGAAAGTACCGCAATCTAGTGCAGTTCTAATACTGAGTATGAGGGTAAATTAGCATGGCAGTCAACCTTTCAAATGCAGAGGAGGCCATCGTGTCAGAGCTCAAAATAAGCAGCGACGAGGCCAAGGTCTTTCTTGCCATAGTGAAAAAGGGCAAGATGGACGCAGCTAAATTGTCAAGCGTGCTAGGCTGGAATGACGAGCAGCGCGCCCTTGCGGCTGCAAAGTCGCTTGTAGGCAGGGGCATGGTTATTGAAATAACGAAAACCGAGTTCGAGTCGCTTCACCCCCGGTTTGCAATAACCAACCGCTATCGGAGGCGCTGCGAGGAGGATGGCATCCCGTTCAAGAAAAATCTAAAGGTCGACAACATTGGGATCGTATTGGAAAAGCCTTACGATGATGCAAGGACTAAATAGGTGGCTCTCTGCATCAAGGATATCGCAATGACGACTTCAGACCCAACTGGCGGCGACAAAGTAGTCTACTTTGGTGTAATCAACATCAATGAGAACGGCAGGACGATAGGCTCAGTGGACATTTGGCGCAGCCTTCTCACAAAAGAGATGTTCTGTGAAGAAAAGCGGCTAGGGATTTTGGAAATTGTCGATTATATAGGCATGCCCAAGATAGACAAGGACAAAAAGTGGGCCGTGGCGATAAGCAGGAGCCGCAAAGGGCATCTCCGCTGGCGTCTGGTCAAGATGATAAATGAGGGCAAGCTCCCGTTTACAGACGCCGACGACAAACCCGTTGAAGTCAGTGTCAAAGACTTTAGCATCACTGACGCGGATTGGTGGAGCTTTTTGGTAGAGCCAAACGTGAACCGCAACATGGAAGTGGCGGACGGGCCAAAGAAATGATGCGCAAAGACAACGACGACGAAATCAATGTTACAGTTTTTGTGAAAAGCGCAAGCGGAAGCGAAATAGCAAGCAAGCTGTCAGGATATTTCGTACTAAAGGGCCAGGAATTCAGGTTTACTGCGATTGCATTTGGCAGGATCGGCGGCCACAACGCAAGCGTCAAGATCCCAAAAACCACTCTGGAAAAAATAGCCAAGATGGGAGTCGACCCGGAGCAGCTACAGCTGACTATACAACGCAAGCTGATCGAAGGGGACATTATCCTGCCTGAAGGAATCAGGCCGCCATCAGAGTAGGGCGTTTTCCAGCGCACTGCCGCAGGCGCATTTCTTTCTTGCAGCCGGGATCGCAGGGACAAGGTCCGCGATCAGCTTTTTCGTCTTTTCCACGTTCTTGGCGAGTGTCTCGATTATCTCTGCAGATGTGACAGGATGATCGGCCCACACATCATAGTCTGTCACCGTCGCTATCGACGTGTAGCAGATTTCAGCTTCTCTTGCAAGGCTGACTTCGGGCACAAGCGTCATGCCTATAATGTCTGCCTTCATCACGTCGCGGAAGAATCTGGACTCTGCCCTTGTCGAAAATCGCGGCCCTTCGATGCAGACGTACGTCGCTTTTTCGTGCATCGAAAAGTTCAGCTTTTTTACTCTGTCTATTGTGATGCTGCGAAGCTCGGGACAGAAAGGATCAGCCACTGAAACATGGCACACCTGCCCCCCGTCATAAAAGGTGTACTGGCGCTTTTTCGTAAAGTCGATGAACTGATCAGGGATTGCAATGTCGCCGGGCTTGTAACCTTCCTGCAGGCTGCCTACAGCCGAGGGCGCAATGATACGCTTGACCCCAAGCTCCTTGAGTGCCCAGATATTTGCCCTGCTGTTTATGCTGTGGGGTGGTATCCGGTGGCCCCTGCCGTGGCGGGGTATGAACGCGACCTTTACTCCCGAATACTCGCCTATCGTCACAATGTCAGATGGCTCGCCGTAAGGCGTGTGCACCTTGATCTCGCGCTTTGCGCTAAAGAGCCCAGGGTCGTAAACGCCTGTGCCGCCGATAATGCCAATGTCCGCACTATTCGCCATGATATGTCACCAGGGACTCGACCTTGTAGCCCATCTTGCGCAGCCTGTCCGCGCCGTGCAAATCACTCAGTTCTATGATGAATGCAAACCCTGTCACCTTGCCGCCTAGCTCTTCGATCAGCTGCGCTGCCGCGACTGCGGTGCCGCCTGTTGCTATGAGGTCGTCTGCGATCAAAATATTTTCGCCTTTTTTTATCGCGCTCTCTTGGAGCTCCATCACCGCACTGCCATATTCAATATCGTACGACTTTTTCAGAGTCTTGCCTGGGAGCTTGCCAGCCTTGCGCACCATTACCACGCCCTTGCCAAACTTTAGCGCAAGTGCAGTCGCCGTGATAAAGCCTCTTGACTCAATGCCCGCAACCGCATCCACCTTTACCTTGCCGTATATGCGGTAAAACTCTTCAGTGATGTAGTTGAGAGCATCGTTTCTCTTAAACACTGGATTGATATCCCGGAACAGTATGCCAGGCTTTGGAAAATCAGGATAGTCAGCTACGATGTTGCGGAGGTCAAACTGTTTGGCTTCTGCACCCACGTTAGTAAAGCCGGAATTGGCTGTAAAAAAGATTGCGAAGCTACATGCTTTATACGGTTGAGCCGCGAAATAATGCTCGTGCCTACAGAGCAGCAGTCGCAATTCAGAGAAAGGATAGCCCGCCTCAAGGACTTTAACGAGGCATTCGAACTAGTAAAATCGGCAGTCCTGCAAAAATTCAAGATGCACCGCGCAGGGCTGAGCCTGATATTGCAAATGATGCCAAGCAACCTGGGCGCCTACCACATGTTGGGTTCTAACGCGATAGTGATGAATAGCTATCTGCTTGCTGCTGTGAAGAAAATCGCTGGCTCGACAGAGGAGTACAATTCGTACATGTTCATGGTGCTTGCCCACGAGTATCTTCACAGCTTGGGCATCGTAGACGAAAACACGGTGCGCCAGATGACCTTCGACCTTTGCAAGTGGATGTTGGGCGACGACCACGTTGCAACAAAAATGGCAAAGGAAGACCCTTCTGCGATATATCCGCAGTTGAGATCGCTGATGCAGTCGCAGTTTAGTGGGGATTTTCATGTAGTCAGGGACTTTGACAGGAGCAACCAGACATACATCCAGTAATGGCCCTCCGGTAAAATCATGTAAAATCTACAAGTAAACTAGCCAGTTTTTTGTCGAATCATAGTTGAGAAAATATAAATAACATTCGGGTACTAGTTCTTTTACAGATGCCAATAAAGAACGGGGCAGAGTACATCCAGAGCCTCAGGGGCAGGAAGCTAAAGATCTATCTTTTTGGAGAGCTTGTAAAAGAGCCGGTCGACCACCCAATGATCAGGCCGTCGATAAACGCAGTTGCAGAGACATATGACTTGGCTGCGCAAGAGCCAGAGCTAGCATCGGCTAAATCTTCGCTGTCTGGTTTGCAGGTCAACAGGTTCCTGCACATTGCAGAAAGCGCACAGGATCTTGTGGACCAGAACAGGATGCAGAGAAAACTTGGTCAGCTCACCGGCACATGCTTCCAGCGATGTGTAGGCATGGACGCGCTCAACTCGTTGTATTCAACTACTTTTGAAATCGACCAAAAACATGGCACGACTTACCATAAGCGATTGATAGATTTCATCAAGATGATGCAGCGCGATAACCTTGTGATCGGCGGCGCAATGACCGATGTCAAGGGCGATCGCAGCCTTTCGCCGTCGCAGCAGGCAGACCCCGACATGTTTGTGCACATCACAAAGCGCGACAGCAAGGGAGTCTATATCTCTGGCGCAAAAGCGCATCAGACCGGCTGCATAAACTCACACTGGATAATCGTCATGCCCACCATGAGGCTCAAGGCTGAAGACAAGGATTATGCCATAGTGGGAGCAGTCCCGGTGGACGCACCCGGCATCACCTACGTCTATGGCAGGCAATCTTGCGACACTCGCAGTATGGAGGGTGGAGAGATCGACGCTGGCAATGTGATGTATTCCGGTCAGGAGGCCATGATAATCTTCAAGGACGTGTTCATTCCAAACGAGCTGATATTCATGGACGGCGAGTATGATTTTGCTGCAATGCTAGTAGAGCGCTTTACATGCTACCACAGGCGCAGCTACGTTTGCAAGACTGGTCTTGGAGACGCGCTAATAGG
>JBDZWB010000100.1:0-6278 GCA_040255975.1 Nitrosopumilales archaeon | reverse complement strand
ACGTGCGGCCTGTAAAGGTAGTAGATTATCACGCCGTTTATGATAAGGCTCACAATGCTCCCAAAGTTTCCAGTCACTATGGACACCACCGACATTACTATTCCAATGATCGAAAGCACCACTGCGGCCGTCCATGCCCACGGCCGGCCCTTGAAAAGCCCGTAGGCTATGACGAGTGAAGCAATTCCAAGGGCGAGCATGATTGCGCCGGATGCTATTGCAATGCCACCAAGCATGGTTGAAGATATACCCATCGCCAAGTCTTGACTTTCAGTCGCCATAGGAATGAGAGGAGCCAGCGCCATGGCGCTAATGCCGGCTATGATCATGACAATGCCGGCTATCGCCATCAGGACTCCGATAATCGTGACGCCTACTGGCCTGCTCATGGAAATGCGCGCTCAATTGGCTATTTAACCAGTATACAACATGATCATATAGAAAGATACAGGGGTTGCCGGCATCATAATATCGTGGTCCGCTTAACCGGCCTTGTCCGCAGACGCGTCCTGCAGCAGGGGCACTGCCTTCCGTTCCATTTCATAAAGACTGCACAGTAGCAGCACCACTTGTCACCGAACGCATAACGCAACCTTGATCCTTCCAATGTCCTTGACCTGTACCGTGCACAGTTACCATTGCAGCATGTCATGGTACCACCCTTAAAAAATCTGTTCAGGCAGGAACCTGTCTTCCCTTCCTGCCCATTACATAAAATGCTGCTGCGATGCCACCAAAGACCGCTCCAAGTGCTCCGACAAAGCCCGCCATTTGCCCAAAGTCGGTAGCGATCATTGAAGTGCCCGATCCCTTTTCTCCACTTTCATTTATCAGTCCTATGCGCTCTGCCTGTAGGATTGATGCCTGATTGCACTGGATCCTAGAGATATCCAATTCTGCACAGCGCTGCAGCATCTCTTCTGAAACGGCGTTCCCACTTCCCACCGGCAGACTGTCACCGTATTGTGCATTCGCTTGCTGGACCGACAGCATGGTCAAAAGACCCGCTGCAATCGCAGTCATGAACAGTTGTTTCATGTAGGGATTATGGTGCAGAGCGCTGATAATCCTGCGTTCCGAACTGCTAGTTCAAGCCCTGTTCTGATGTCAGAACACCTGCATCAGTGCATCGGTACCTTACTAACACATAGATGAGGAAGCCAGCTACGAGCGATCCGCCAAACAACAGCACGGTTACCTGTGTTGCCGAAAAGCCGAGCAAGGGTGAATCGCCGGGGTGTTGCATCGGCACGTCGTTAAAGTCGTCTGTAACCAAAGGGCTTCCGGGGCTCGGGCTGTATATAGGGCTGTTTGGATCGACTGGCGGCGTAGCCGTCACGACAGCGCCGCTTGGTGCGACATAGTTGAAGAGAAAGAAGGCGGCGGCAATGAATACTCCCAGTGCGGCAAGGCCGGGCATGAGAGAAGCCCAGAAATAGTCCTTTTCCGCTGACTTTTTGGTGGTCTTTTCAGTTAGACTATGCTTCCACATCTTCCAAGCTTCAAACCAGAATATGGCCGCAGCACCTGCAGGAACGGCCACGCCGTACGGGCTCATGGAATCATAGCTGAAAATCACATAGAGCGCAGCGACTGCAGAAAAGACGCTGGCGTAAAATGCAAGACGGGGCACCATGAATCGGCCGAGGTTGACGTATGACTGCATGGCCTTGACCTTGACTTTTCGAGTAACATAGACCCGGGCATAGCTGTCCCGACCTGCAAGGCCCATTTCCACCAGCTTTTCAATCTGGTATTCAGCGACGCTTGGAGACGACAGTCCAAGGTCGCGCTGTACCTCACGAATGCCGGAAGGCTCTTTCTTTTTTTGAAGATAAAGGTAAACCTGTAGCGTCCTGCCAGAGAGCCTGCGCTCAAGGTCTGTGTTCGTGTGGTCGATCATTGCAGCCAATAATCTATATCCAGGGCAGAATTTAAGGTGCTCTCCTCTATCCAATTGCTGCACGGCTGTTCTAATGCCAGAACATGCAAATTCTATACGATTACCGACGATTATGGTTTATTATTAGCACCTTGCTAACCACAGCAGATGAAGGGGTGGAAAGTCCTTGAAAGCAAAAAAGTGTTCAGGGCGACTGATGGAAAGACCGTCTTTATCGACCTGCACCAAGACAAGGTGAAGACGCCAAAGGGCAAGGTGATCACCTACACGAAATACCATGCTTCAGACGTGGTCATAGTAGTGCCTTTTCTTGACAGACAGAAGCTCTTGATGATCAGGCAGTTCCGCTACCCGATAGGCAAGGTACTATTAGAGTTCCCGGCCGGCCATGTGGACAAGGGCGAGGACCCTCTAGATACTGCAGCGCGAGAGCTTGAAGAAGAGACAGGCTATGTCGCAAAAAAGATAGAATATGTATACCACTACCACCCGGCGGTGAGCCGGACGAAGCAGCTGGTGCACGTTTTCAGAGCGACGGGGCTGACGAAGTCGAGCACCACAAAACACGATAGCGGCGAGCAGATCAAAATGAAAAAAGTCACGGTAAGAGAACTGCACCAGTTGATCAGCAGAGGCAAAGTGGAAAACGCAGGCACCCTGATTGCGTATCTGCTCTGCTGCGCAATGAAGATAAATCAAAGGAAGTGGAAATGAAGGCGATGACAGAAAAGATGCGCGCGATGGTCCTGAACAGGCTTGCGCCGATAGGGACCAAGCCGCTAAAGATGATGTCGATTGACAGGCCAGTGATAAGAGGCAAAAACGAGCTCTTGCTAGAAATAGAGGCATGTGGCGTCTGCCGGTCAAACCTTCACCTCATAGAGGGCGACTGGAAAAAGCACGGCTCGCCTTCAATCCTTCCGATCGTGCCTGGCCACGAGGTGGTGGGGGTAGTCAAGCAGGCGGGCAGCGGCGTGAAAAAGATCAAAGTCGGAGATAGGGTTGGCATTCAGCCTCTTTTCAGCTCATGCCTCCAGTGCGAATACTGTGCTGCCGGCAGGGAGAACCTATGCGAAAGCGCCGAGATAACAGGCGAGTCGGTACAAGGCGGCTATGCAGAATACATTTCAGCCGTTGAAGACTTTGTTACCCCGATCCCCGACAGCCTCGATTCAGAGCATGCCGCGCCACTCTTTTGCCCGGGCATAACCGCGTACAAGGCAGTCAAGGCAGGAGAACCGATGGCTGGCAGAAGGATAGGCATCTTTGGCATAGGTGGCGTGGGCCACCTTGCGATCCAGCTGGCCAAGATGAAAGGAGCGAGGGTAGTGGCGGTGTCAAGGACAAAAAAGCACCTTGATCTGTCGAAAAAACTGGGCGCTGACAACGCCATTGTCTATCATGATTCTCAGGAACAGTTCTTGAAGAACCTGAGAAAGGAAGAGGGACTGCTCGACACTGCGATTGTCTTTGCTCCCTCCGACAGAGCGATAGACTCTGCCATCAAATCTGTGAAAAAGGGCGGCACCGTGGTATTGGGCGTGCTTGGTAACGTGACCAACTTTCCAACATTTGAAGAGAAAATAGTCAAAGGAAGCGTCATTGGCACTAGGAAGGACATGGCTGATTTGGTAAAGCTGGCCGGCAGCTCTGGCTTGAAGGTGGTCATTGAGACGCACAGGCTGGAAGAGGCAAATGAAGTGCTTGCCAAGCTGAAAAAGTCCCAGGTAGAAGCGCGTGCGGTCCTTGTACCCTAGATCAGCACAATGAACGCGTAATAAATTCCAAGGTTGGCGGCGGTCACGATGCTCCCGACTTTAAAGAATTCCAAGAAGGAAAACGCTTGGACGCCGCGCGATTCTGCGCCTTCTATGATAATGATGTTGCTTGCCGCTCCAAGTATGGTCAGGTTGCCGGCGATTGTGCTTGCAGCAGCCAGCATCATCCACTGATCAACATGCTGGCTGGTAAAGCCGCTGTCCAACATGACAAAGTTGTAGAGTGCGACGAACGGCATATTGCTCAGTACCTGGCTCATCCCGACGCCTGCAGCTGTTATTACCGTGCTGCTCTGCACCAGATCGCTCGGGTCCGGAGCCGGGATGTAGTCCATGAACATCAGGGACACTGCGCCAGAAGACCATAGTGCCGACATGACTACAAACATTCCTGCAAAGAATACGAGCACAGTATAATCAACTCTCTTTGCTATCTCTCTCCGCTGATCGCTCAACGCATAGATGGCTGCGGCCCCTAGCATGGCCACAGCGCTCAGGCCAAAGTCAACCAAGCCTCGAAAGTGCAGCACTTCTGATATGATAAAGCCGGCGATTGTCGCAATCAGGACGGCTATTGAAATCTTGGCAAGGCGCGGATTGTATAATCCGTCCGCCTTTTTCATGAGCTCGATTGCGCTCAGATGATACTCCTTTTTGATGTCCTTCCTGTAATACACCCTCAAGATTGCATATGTTACAAATAGGCTGACTATTGTAGGCGCAGCAAGATGTACGAGAAAGGTAATGAATGGAATCGGGATCCCACCCTGGATCGCTATCAGTAGATTCTGCGGGTTGCCGATCGGAGTCATGACGCTTCCCACGGTGATGCCAAACGCAAGTGCTATGAGGAGCACCACTGGCCGGATTCCGGCATGCCTTGCGACATAGATAACAAGCGGGATCCCAAGCAGCGCAATCGTGTCGTTGACCAGAAATGCGGCAAGCAACCCCATGCCCACCACAAAGACCAACAAGAGCCTGTCCGGTGTTCTTGCTACTACGAGCATCCTGATGGCCAAGCGCTGAAGGACGCCGGCCTTTTCCAGGGCGGAAACGATACTGAACATTCCAAACAGAAACGCAATGACGTCCAGATTGACAGACATGATTGCCGCTTCGATGCCAATGATCTGCAGGCCGATCATCAATGCCGCGCCTATCAACATCGCTGCCCATATCGGCACGCTAAAGCGCTTCCGGCCGATTATCAGGGTATACACTACCGCAAAGACTGCTATGGCGATGTACCCCTGCATGACGCTGGAAAGAGGCCGCTGCTTTATTTGCCATGAGTTAAGACAGTTGCACTTAATAGCGAACCATCACAACTCCGGCCATGGAAGAAGCAAGTAGGATAGCCGAGGTGGTCGATAGCCTGCATGATGTCATTGAGAGCAATCAGGTCGGTGCGGACATTGCCATAGCCAGCCTAGTCTCAACGGCCGGTGAGATCGCCCTGAGCTTCATAGTGGCGCAGCCTGAACTTAAGGAAGCATACCTAAAGGTTTTCAACAGCGCAGTCGAGCAGGTGAGAAAACAGCTAAAGCAGGAGCTGAAGGAAAGAAGGATTTAGTTAGAGCGTTTGCAATGGAAAGGTTTTCCTATAGAACTTTTGATGCAAGATAGCTCGGCAGATCGGAGTGTAGGTAGTTTTCTAACAAAGAGAGAGAAATTTCTCATATAGCCCTTATATTGCAAAGATTCACGGCATGAACGATGAAAGCCAAACTTGCAACAACAGTCATTATAGCTTCATTCGCAATCTTTGGTACAGCGTTTGCCCTGTTGCCAACGGCAACTGCAAGCGTGTATAACGGCACGACTTCAAACACAACAACGTCCTCCAATACGAATTCGAACATGACTACATCTACCAATATGTCCGACACAATGACTTCTGGCGAAATGGGCGACAACATGTACATGTCATGGTATAATCAGACGGGCAAGATGTTTGGTATAATTTCAAGCATACAGAACAACGAGGACGGCGAGCCGGCCTGGGTTGTAGCTGGTCATTGGATGATGACAAACGACACTTCTGGCACTAACGCCACCGAAACCTCCAGCACAAATATCACAGACTTTCATGCAGGATTCTACATGACGATGCTTGATGGCTCTGCCCAGCACACACACGAGATATACAACTTTACACAACTTGAACCTGGCACGACAGAGGGTAATGAGACAACGGTCGTGGGCACAACCACTGTCACCTTGAGAGAGGGTCCAGTGCATGATGTAGATACCGAAATCACCATATCCGGTGGTAACATAATCGCCATATCAATCGACCAAGAACAAACTGACAATCACTTTGGCGACACGCCAATCTATGGAATGGTGGTAACACCGGAAATCATCCAACATGCTATGAGCCAGATGAACCATACTGGAATGATGGGAGACATGACGGGAAGAGACTATGGCCAAATGATGCAAGGCAACACTACTGCAATGCCTGAAGGATTGGGAAACTGACCCTCCCTCTTCTTTCTTTTGTCAATCGATTATCGTTGGTGGCTTGCTCATCTTTGACAGCATGATCCTGTCTTTTTGGCACTCGATCGTATGCGCGATCTGCATGCCGT
>JBDZWB010000099.1:0-6294 GCA_040255975.1 Nitrosopumilales archaeon | reverse complement strand
TATCCTGTCAAAAGAGGCTGATAAACTGCAGCGGCTTCAGGACTGAACATCGCTTCGGGGCTCTGAGGATATTTCACTGACGGCACGACGTACAAGACGAACCACGCAATGCCAGCTATCGTCAGAGCCGCTTTCAGCGGACCTATATTGGTCCTGCTAGCAATGAATACACCGCTGGCCATGGCTCCGCCGCCAATCCCGATCGCAATCGCGCCGTACTGCTGGGAAAACTGGATCGACTGTAGCTGTGCGTCAAACTCGTCCTCGTCAAACTCGCCTTCAGCCAATAGGTTCTCAAGCTCGACGTCTGAAAGCAACATCGTGTAGGGCTGTACGAGTACCATGTTGATGCCTGCAAGGATGCCTCCAGCAATGAACCCTGCCAGAATCGCCAGACCAAAAGTCCTGCCAACCTCGATCATAGTTCTTCTTCAAGCTCTTCAAACGCAGCAGCCTTTGATATTTCGTGCAGGCGCATTGCGACCATCCGGCGGTACTCTGCCTTGTTGATTATGCCTTTTTCGTCGAGCATTTCAACGAGCGTAGTCAGCCGGGCACTCAGCTCTTCACTCTCACTCAGCTCTTTGCCGGTTATTTTTTTGGGCTCTACAAGGTCTTCGCCGTCAGCGCCATGTCCTCGCCGGCTCCTCTTCTTGCCCGCTGCCATCCAGATGGATAGGCTGCGTGCAAGTATATAATTGTCAGTTGAGCAGCTTGAGAACCTTGGCGATTACTTTGTCGTGCTGCGCCCTCTTTTCAATCGAGATCAGGATAAGGCCCTCGCCAAAAGGAAAAGTCGCAATCTTGATCTTTTCTCGCTCTGACATCGAATAGACCACGCGGCCGTATTCAGAGTCAAAATCTGATCTCATGGCGTTCCTCAGGGCATATTCGATGTAGAGCTTGCGCCTCTCTTCCCTCGGCTCAAGCGGCTCGATGCCCTTTCGCATACCTCCTGCCACTAGCGTGCCCATCTTGTCAATCACGCCTGCAAACCTGATGTTCTTGTCAGCTGCAAAAATCCGGTCACACACCTTTTCTAGGTCGCTAGCAGGCAACGGCAATAATGATGAAAAAGTGGGTTTATAATGTTTTAAATAACGTTTCGAACATTCTCTCAACAAATGTCTGACGTTGCCGTCAAGGAGCTGGAATGGCACCTCCGCGACCACCTGTTTCGACAGTCAAACGTCGGCAAGGACTCTTTTCGGAGAGAGTCGCTGCCAAGCGACATGACTACCCTTTATCTGAGGTATAGAAACGCAGATCTCCAACAGCTGTCGCAATTGATGGCTCCTGTGGTGGAATGGCTGGTTTCAAGAAAAGTGCTCGAACAGGACGGAAACGAGCTGAAGATGTCCAGCAAGCTGTCGCGTCTCCAGTGCGCAAAGTGCTTTTACATCAACTATCTTGCAGAGGCTGAACCAAGGACATGCCTGCGCTGTCAGCACTCCGAACTTCATGATTTTCCAAAGAAGAAAGCTTGATATGAACTCGAGCAAGGGTTCTATTTAGTGCAGCTGCAGAGCAGGAAAAAGTGGACTGTCAACGGCACGTCCCGAATAAGGCCGGCGCAGGAAACTCTGGAAAAGGTCATCCCAATATCAAAGCGGATCGGAGTCACAAGGCTTGCAGACATTACCGACATGGACGTGTTACGTATTCCAAACTACTCTTCGGTTGTGCCTGGCACGGAGGATTACATTTGGGTCTACAGCGGCAAGGGTCCAACCCGAGAACATGCAAAGGCAAGCGCCCTCATGGAGAGCATCGAGCGCTATTCATCTCTGCCTGCAGGCGGGCCGCGGAAATTTGTCAGGTCAAGCTATGCCGATCTGGCAAAAACGCATAGGGTGTTGCACCCTGACAGAATAGTCGAGCCTACACGCTTTGAATACCGCGATGACATGACCATGGACTGGTTGCCCGGCTATGATATTGCAAATGGCGAAGAAGTGATGGTTCCAGCGTCAGCATCGCTCTTTCGTTACACGCCGCCACCGCCGGCAGTCAATCCGTATGCATATTTTCACACAAACGGCCTTGCGTCTGGCAACGTGATGGAAGAAGCTGTGTGTCACGCGCTCTGCGAGATTGTTGAAAGGGACGCGATGAGCCTTGCTGAACTGAGGGCAAGCGCAATCCCATTTCATATTCTGAGGACGGTGCACCATTCCCTCAACTCTGCTGGCATGAAAATTCCTCCAATACCTGCAGACAGGTTCGTAGATGATCCAAGCATATTTCCAGATGTTGACATTTCTGGCATTGAATTTGAGCCTGTCAAGAACCTTGTAGAAAAGTTTGAACGCACTGGCATTTCATTGACGATAAAGGATATCACTTCCGACATTGGAATACCGACGTTCAACGCAAGCAGCGTAGAGTGGGTAACCCACGACTACGGATATCTTGCAGAGGGGCATGGCACGCACCCAGATGCAAGGATAGCCCTCCTGCGCGCGATAACCGAAGTGTCGCAGACAAGGGCCGCTAACATACAGGGAGCGCGGGACGACCTGCGCAAGATAAAGTACGGCGAGCAGAACACCGACGACAGGCGCGCGTGGCAGTTCATGCCGTCTTCAAGAAGGATAAAGTTCTCAGAAGTCAAGACGTTCTTTAACGAAGACATTCTGGACGACATCAAGTTGATACTGGCGCGGCTCAAGGGCGTAGGACTCTCTCAGGCGATAATCGTCGATCTAACAAATCCGGACATCGGGATCCCAGTCGTTAGGGCAATAGTGCCGGGGCTAGAGACCTTCAAGATAACAAAATCTGTGATGGGCATGCGCGCAAGGGCGTGTTTTGGGCAATGGAAAAGCCAGTAATATTTCTCGGACCCTCGTTGAGCCATGAAAAGGCAAGGAAGGTCTTTGATGCAGACTATAGGCCGCCAGCAAAAAAGGGCGACTTTTTGCGACTGGCAGCAGACCCGGGCGTCGCAATGGTGGGATTTGTTGACGGCGTGTTTCTGCAGGACTATCCGCCAACTCCGATCGAAGTATTCCAGCTGGCAAGGAAGCCGGGCATCCTTCTTGCCGGCGCTGCAAGCCTCGGCGCGCTACGCGCGGTAGAACTTGAAAAGTTTGGCATGGTGGGAATCGGAAAGATATTCCAGCTATACAAATCCGGCAAGGTCGATGCCGACGACGAAGTGGCAGTCACGTTTGCCACGGAAGGCGACTATCCTCTCCAGTCAGAAGCCATGATAGACATTCGCTACAATCTTTTCCTTGCACACAAGAAAGGAGTCATCGGAAAGAAAGCCAAGATTGCGCTCGCAAAAGTGGCTAAAGATATCTATTTTCCTCATCGCAATTATACCAACATTATCGAAGAGGCAAGGATAAGCCATCCTAATCTTACAGGAGAGATCGACGCATTTGCCAGTTATGTCGCATCAAACAGGAAGAGCCTCAAAGAGATCGACGCAATGAGGCTTGTGCAATATCTCAAAGAACAGTTTGAGAGTCGCGCATAAATGACAGAACAGTCTGAAGATATCTAACAATTCGCCGAGCAGAGCGCCTGCTAGGATCAAGATCTGGATTGTAAATGGTCACGTTCATTCCAATGACATTGCCTGACGATAAGGCTGTCTTGGTGAGCTCTTCAAGCTGGCTCCACTTCAGGCCCCCTTGTTGCCTATAATCCACTGCAGGCAGCGATCTTGTGGACAGCACATCCAAGTCGACATGAAGCCACAATCTTTTGGCCCTGGTAGCCAGTTCGGATGTCATTCTGCGGGTCAGGGTCCCGATGTTTTCCCTGCACAGTGTGACGTCATCGTAATAATGGTCTACGAGTCCGTCACCTAGGGATTTGATGTTTGTCTTTTGCAGTACCTTTTTGTCGCGGGGACCAAGCATGCATAACATTGACGGATCTATCAGCTGTGCCGAGCCTATAGCTTCCAGTATCAAATCAGGCACTCCAAGCCCTAGTGCAAACCCAAGTTCCATGTCTGCAGCTTCTCCTGTTGGCGACTGGTGAGCGGAATATGCGTCTTCGTGCCCGTCCACAAAAAACAATCCTACAGGAAAATTTCCAGCTGACACTGCCGCTAGGCAGCCAAGGAGAACTGGGCAGTCTCCGCCAATCACAAGTGGAAATCTGTCTTCCAAAAGGACGCGATTGACGCTGACTCTCACATTCTGGATCATTGAGGTAAGAGATTTGTATGCAATGATCCCTGATCTAACGTCCCGTTCTGTAGTGGGCATGGAAAACGAAACGTCTCCTTCATCGTGGACAATACAAACGTGCCCAAGTGCATCAAGCAGTCCTGCGCGACGTAGAGCGACAGGCGCGCCGGCAACCCCGTTCCTTTTGCCTGCCGAATTAGTCGGAACGCCAATTAGGCTCAACTGCTTCAACACCATGTTTCGCGCAACTTTCGCGCAAGCATGCTAAAAAAAGATTCAGGTCATGACTCGAGAGTCGCGTTCACCTGGTTGACCAGACTCGATATGCTAATCGGCTTTCTTATGAACGCCCTAACGTCTATGGTCGGAAACATCTTTCTGAACTCGTCGTAATAGATCTCAAATGCCGTCAGGAAGCACACCTTGGTGTTTGCATCCTTTTTCTTGAGCTCTCTATACAGATCAAAGCCATTAAGCTTGGGCATTCTGATGTCGATTATCATCAGGTCATAGTGGTTGGGCTTAAAACTAGCAAGCGCAGACTGAGGGTCGTTAAAGACATCAACTGAAAAGCCGTGGTGCTCAAGCCCCCTCTTCAGAACTGTTGTAATGTCGGGCTCATCATCAACCACTGCAACCTTCTTCATTAGAGAATAAACTTTCCAGAGGACTATTTTAATACACTGGATGTATTTTCCATCCTAGCTATATTCTTAAATCGTCTGCTCATTGTTCTTAGTGCATGAAGATCTACACCAAGACAGGCGACAAGGGCGATACCGGTCTTATCGGCGGCAGGCGAGTGAGCAAGGCAGACCCGAGGATAGTCGCGTATGGCGTCATCGACGAGCTGAACTCTGGCATCGGTGTTGCGATCTCATTTCTTAGACAAAAAGAACAGTTTTCAGATCTCGCCGACATCTTGGTGCAGGTGCAAAATGATCTCTTCGTAGTCGGTTCGGACCTCGCAGACCCGACATATCCAAAGCAGAGCCAGACCCCTCGCGCAAGCGAAAGCATGGCTTCTGCACTGGAACCAATAATCGACAGGTTCGAGTCAGAGCTAGAACCTATAACTTTCTTCATCCTCCCAGGTGGAAGCATTGAAGCCTCGCTCTTGCATCAGACAAGGAGCATAGCGCGGAGATCAGAGGCTGCCGTTGTGTTCCTCTCAAAAGGCGAGCCTGTCAACCCATCAATAGTCGTCTACCTCAACAGGCTGTCTGATCTGCTGTTTGTCTCGGCGAGGCTTGCAAATAAGAGACAAGGCGTGCCTGACGTCGCTTGGATAAATCGGCAATAGCCTGGCAGCATTCGCAATTATACCCAACATTAAAATCTGAATACTGCAAGGTACCGGATAGGCCTTGGGCCAGATTTACAACGTGCTGATAATAGTTGCCATTGCACTGCTAATGTCAGCCGCGATGGCAGCAATTGCATATTTTGCCGACCTGTTACCGGCTGTTATCGACAGAGGAACGCAGGTAGCGTCAAACACTTCTTTGAATGCGCCCGTGCTGGACTAGTGCTCGCTAGCTTTAAAGTCAGGTGCCTCACTTTCTTTACTAAATGACCAGCAATAAAGAAGTCAGCTGCCCATACTGCGGATCAAAGTTCAAGGACAACGAAGAGCTTTCAAAGCATATCGATAGGATTCATCACGGATCGGGGCTGCTTGAAGGCGACTCTCGGAAATGGTAGGCGACCTGTCTCCTTTTTTTCAGTCTATTCTGCAGCTAAAGTCGGTCAGGCGCGCAGGCTGGGTCTCAAAGGTAAAAATCAAGGACGCCGAATCTGTCGCTGATCATAGCTTTTCAATGTGCGCGATGGCAATGCTCCTTTCTGACATGCTGGGGCTTGACACACATAGAGCAATGAAGATGGTCATACTACACGATCTTGCAGAGTCGATCGTCGGCGATTACATGCCGGGTGATGTCACGCCCCGGGAAAAGCTGGCGCTGGAGAAAAAGGCAATGAAATCGATCCTTTCTGGCCTGCCCAGAAAAACGAAAGCAGAATATGAAAAAATATGGTTCGAATACCTGCAGAACAGAACCGAAGTTGCGAGGTTTGTCCACAGGATAGACAAGCTGGAAATGGCGCTGCAGGCAAACTACTATGCAAAGCAAGGATATGC
>JBDZWB010000098.1:0-6295 GCA_040255975.1 Nitrosopumilales archaeon | reverse complement strand
TACACCACAGAGCAGTCTATATCGCTTGCAGCTGACGAGCCGGCTACAATATACTACACAATTGATGGCTCAACTCCCACGACGTCAAGCCCTGAATACTCTTCACCGATTGCCATCGCCGAAAATACGACACTAAGGTTCTTTGGAAAAGACTTGGCAGACAACTCTGGCTCTATCATGACAGAAACCTACACCATTCTTCCAGTGTCCTATCCATTAACTCAGATGTCAGATACCACGGCAACCTTTGGTTTGGCCACAAATTCGGCGCAACCCTCGCACGTCGAGTTTGTCACATCCGGATCACAGCTTGTAGGCAAGAGCATTGACCAGATAACTTTGAAGCTCAGAAAGACCGGTGCCCCAACGGGCACAGTAGAGGCTGGAGTCTTTAGTTCCGACTTGACGGTAAAGAAGCTGTTTGGCACAATTGATGCTGCAACTGTTGCTTCAGTGTATACGGACTATACATTTTCACTTACTACTGACTTGTATACAATCGAAGCTGGAGACAGGATAGGAATAAAGTTCACAGGAGGAAATTCCAACAACTTTGTAGCCATAATGACCGACCAGGATGCATCAGACCCGTTTGATGGGGAAAATACCTACTACCAATATCACAATAATAACTCGTGGCTCAGCGCTACAGCAAAGGACCTCTACATGATATTGACGCAGACGCACGGATAGAGAGGCCAAAAGCTCTGGGCACGATAAAGTGCCTGTGTGTGCTGCCTATAGCAGGTTTTAGAAGTTGCCAACACTCTGCCTTTAACTGAGTTGTTTTATCCATTTATGACGTCAAAATGACAAGTTACATCATCTGCAAGCGCTGGCAGGGGCTCGTTTCTTTTAGCCACGCAACAAATCTAGCATGATGGAAGAAGAATGTGTCTACAAGAAACATTTGCTGATAGCGGGCCAGTGCCTGCCTCAAGCCATCATTCCCTGCAAAACGACGGGAGGTCTGTGTAGGGATGGAGGTTATTTCACGAGAAATTTTAAAGCCACGTCAAATTACTGGAAAGACAAAGTTCGTAAGGTCTCTAATAATAGCAGGGGCTGGTGCGCTCATTGCTACAAAGCTGTACATGCTGCTCTTTTATCTGGATCCTATCTTGGGCGTATACAGCTTTCTTACTACCTTTCTGGTTTTCAGCTCTTTTATCGTATCCTATACTGCATACAAGGATCCCTTTGGAACAAAGCGCGAAAACAATGACAAGGACGGTGCGCCCTTGGGGCTGCGGGAACCACTTGTAAGCGTGGTTATACCGGCCAAAAACGATCCTGTCATGATTACGGAGGCCGCAAAGGCATGCCTTGCATCCACCTACCAGAATCTGGAAGTGATTCTGGTTAATGACGGCTCAACTGACGACACTGGCAACGCAATGGATAGAATGCGAAAGCAGTTCCCAGACAGGATAAACGTAATCCATCTAGC
Source organism: Nitrosopumilales archaeon (assembly GCA_040255975.1). Lineage (GTDB taxonomy): Archaea > Thermoproteota > Nitrososphaeria > Nitrososphaerales > Nitrososphaeraceae > Nitrososphaera. The sequence continues at coordinate 4,845 of JBDZWB010000098.1, read as the reverse complement.
TAAAAACCTTGGCAAGAGGAAAGCTGTTCGCGAAGGCATACTCATGGGACCTGCAAGGGGAAGCATCATCGTACTGCTTGACTCTGATGGCATAGTCGAGAATACCGCCATTGAAAGGATGGTCAAGATATTTGAAGATCCAGACGTAGGAGCAGTTTCAGGTCATGGACGCGCGATAAACGGTGACCAGAATGTGCTAGCCAAGATGCAAGACACGTGGTACGACGGTCAGTTCTCGATAATGAAGGCTGCAGAGAGCGCCTTTGGCACAGTAACCTGCTGTCCTGGAATCCTGGCAGCCTATCGGAAAGAGGCCATAATGCCTGCGCTTGACAAGTGGGCAAACGACGTCTTTCTTGGATCCGAATTCACCCTCGGTGACGACCGTCATCTGACAAGCTATGTCATAGGGGGTAACAAGTATCACCTGGACAATCAGCACAAAGTGTGGAAGGCCAAGTACTGCGAAAGCGCAATTGTTTACACCGAAGTTCCAACCAAGTTCAAAAAGTTTGTGTGGCAGCAAATACGCTGGAAAAAGAGCTGGCTGCGTGTCTTTTTCTTCACTGCGCCATACTATTACAAGGACAGAAATGCCTTTGCGGCAGCTACATACTATCTGCAGATGATATGGTCGTTTCTCTCGCCCATCATAGCAATACGCTCGCTAGTCTACCTGCCACTTCAAGGTGAGTATTGGTCAGCCGTTGTGTACATAGCTGGTCTGCTGTTCATCGGGCTCTTGTTTGCAGCAGAATTCAAACTTAGAAACCCGCAAACCGGTGGGAAATGGGCATATAGGCTCACTTGGTCGATAATGGGCTTTTTCCTAAGCTCACTAGAGTACTATGCGTTCCTTACCGTCAAGAACAAGTCGTGGTTGACAAGGTGATATGGTGATGAAATACACAGCAGCCCTGTTGTCAATCCTGCTTGTAAGCACGTTCACGATTGTGATCTGGAACATGTACCTGCCGCTACCAAGCAACAGAAACATCGAGTTTCTGGATTACATCGAGTATACAGCCAAGACCACCTATGAAAACAACGAATTCTTCCAAAACAATATCGACATGCAGCTGGTGCAGCCTGTTGCGGCACAGCTGGAAGTAATAGGGGTTGACTTACAAAGTGATCCGCCTCTTAATGTGGGCCAGCGAATGCTGTACGATGACGACATCGTGCATTCGGTGACCCTGACTTTTTATGTCCAGTATGGGAACCAGCAGCACCTCCTCCAACTGCTCGACACGCTTCATGAATACAAGCTCGACAGGGCGGTGTTTTTCATGGAGCAGAGGTATCTCAATGATCACGAGTTTGTGGCCAAGAGGATCACCAATCAGGGGTATGTGATAAAGACCTGGGACGACCTTTCAGGCTATGGCTCTGCAGCAGGATACCAACCCACCACATACCGCGGAATCCCGCTTGTGGAAAACGAAGTGCTCAGCCAGGTCCAAAAAGACCGTGATGCAATCGAGTTCTTCAGAGTGGCGCTGCGCTACTATGACAACTCGGTAGTCGCATTCTCGCCCAAGATAATGACGCACAAGATAATCCTAGAAGACATTTTGAAGCAGAAGGACAGGGGAATGGTGTTCTCTGACCAGCCAGTGGTAGAGCCATTCCAAAACCCGCAGGAAGTTGCTGACAATGCCCTTCCAATAAGGATTGAAAGGGGATACTGGACAATGCCTTCTCTGTCAGAGAGGTACCCGTCGGCTGTCAGCTATGACGAGGTGCAATCAGCATATATCGTGTCAAGGCCTATTGTTATCGGAAGCAAGGCAACCATCGCAATAAGCGGCGACCGAGTGCTGCTAGAGTCTCCGTTGCAGGAAGACAGCGTGCCGGCCTATCTTGAAATCCGCGGCAAGGGAATCATTGCAAACTCGACTGTGACCTCATGGGATCCTGTCACGTTGCGCCCAGCAATCGATCCATACGTCCCACGCCCGTACATCGTGATAATAGATGGCCACCTTGACGTAATGAATTCTGAAATCAAGCATCTAGGATACTCTCTTGGCGGCCTGGCAGATACCCGATACGCACACGCTGCGCTGGAATACTATGGCGCCAAGGACTTTGTAATCGCAAACTCGACTATCGCATTCAACTATTACGGGTTCTATTCTGAGGACTCTAGCAACTTTAAGATAGTAAACAACAAGGTGTACGGCCAGACCCGCTATGGGCTTGACCCGCACACATGGTCGGTGGACTTTGTAATCGACTCAAACCACGTGCACGACAACGGCAACCAGGGTATAATCTGCTCCCTGTACTGCTCAAACGTTACCATCACAAACAACCTCGTGGAATACAATGTCGAAGGCATTGGTCTCCACTGGCTCACCAATTCTAGCAGGATAGAGAACAACATTGTCCAATACAACGAAAAGTACGGCATATTCATACAGAAGCAGAGCTACAACAACACGGTCCAGAACAACATAGTCATTGGCAACAAGTATGGAATAGGGCTCCTAGAAGGCTCGACAGGAAACACAGTGGTCAACAACACCATAGTGGACAATGCGATAGACAGGTTCATGATGGAGCCGGACAGCACGGCAAACACGGTGATGGCAAACAGGTTCTATTATAAAGAAGAAGGGGGTTGAAAAGAAAAAAAGAGAGGAGACATTTTTCCACTCCTTTCTCATTTCTCTCTCTTTGTTTTTTATGGCAGCGGCGCTACCTCGCGGATGCTTGCCCACTTGTATAGCAGCCCATCAGTGCCTACGCCATCGCTTCTAAAGTACACGGCGACATTTGGCCTACCTGTTTCGCTGCCTTGCCTGTCGTTTGACGACGTCAGAGGCAACCCTGCACTCACACCTGACTTGCAGGATGCGCTCTTGGTGCCAAAGTTTGAGCCTGTGTCTATGAACTCTGCTACCTTGACCCAGTTGCCGCCGTTCTTGCCGCCAGTGGTGTCCATGTAGGTTTCAAGCTTGACATGCTGCCCGTTGTCAATGTCGCGCACGACAAACTTGTAGCCGATCCACTCGTTCTTTGGCATGCCCTTTGACCAGAGGGTCTTTTGCCCAACCTGCGCATAGCCACTATCCTTGTGGTGGCTGGTCTCCTTTTCAAACAGGAACTTGCCCGGGTAGGTCAGCTGCGCTCCGTACCCTCTTGTATCGCAGCTGTTCGTATTCTCGTTACCAATGGCACCATGGTTGGTCCTTGCATATGCTTGGATGCCAGCCCATGCAATGTTTGAATCAGACACCCTCATGCCGTAGACGGTGATCTCGACATTCTTCCAGTCAGTTTTGTCATCAAAGACGTACATCCTCGGGTATTTGCCGCTGATCTTTAGGATCCCGTCGCCGTTGGTCTTGTACGAGCCGTCACCGAATCCGCCCCCATTCTTTGATGTCTTGAACAGTGGATCGTACGGATCGTTCTTGCTATTACCAAATGTTCTTGCTATTCCGTTGTCCCACTTTGATTCCCATACATTGCCGTCCTTGGCAGTCGGATAGATCATTGCTATTCCAAACCTGTCATTAGAGCCACTAGAGTCTGGACTTGGTGAAGGACTACTCGGAGCCGGACTGCTAGGCGCCGGAGGAGTGCTCTGTTGCTGCTGCTCGGTTATGGTAATTGATATCGTATACCAGTTGGCATTTCCCGCCTTGTCAGTTGCACGTGCAACTATTTCATGGGTGCCCCGCGGAAGCGATCTTGTCTGGCTCCAGCTAGACCAGTCTCCCAGCGCTGCCGGCGTTGCTGCTTGGTAGGCTGTGTTTTGCGTCCTTACCTCCACAAGTTGCACTCCGCTGCCAAGGTCGGAAGCCTTGCCTTTGATGATTACATTTGCAGTGGAAGAAGATGTCTCTATCTTGCCATTGTGAGCAGGCTGTTCTATTGTGACTGAAGGCTTTGACTTGTCCTGCGTTGTTGTGACTGAAGGCACTGATGAGTTGTCCTGTGTGGTAGAGGAGACGTATCCGTAGACCTTGATCTCTGTTATAGATGCCCAGTTGTTCTCCGTGTTGCCGTTAACCGTAACCCTGACGTGCCTTGTAGTCACGTCAGCAAAATCATATCTTTCAAAGTTGGTCGTCTTCCCAGAGCTCTTGCCGGAATATGCCTGAGTGTAGCTCTTTGTGTCTGCAGAATGCGATATCACAAAAGTATTCTGCCTCACATCGCCTTTGTACCATGCTACATCTACGTGACAGACGTTTGCCAACGTTCCAAGGTCAATGTTTATCCAAGAGCCTTTGCCCTCATTTGACCACCTGGTATCAAGCCTGGCATCAATCACGTTTTTCGGCACATTTCCTTCTTCGTTTCCTATTGCAACCACTGCAGAAGCCACAAGTGCGTCACATGAAGCTGCTCCTGCTACTAGCTGGACAGGGTTGCTCCCAATCACGGGAACTGTCAGCATTATGGCAACGGCTGCAAAAACAAGCCCCCTCCATACGCTGTCCCGATTTGGAACTTTTTTACGAAAGTTAGTTACTTTCGAAACATTCACGTCTTGGTTCCACATATTGATCCGTTAATAGGCTTTAGTAGTGATATTCTATTGTATGTCATCATAGTATCCGACTCTAATATGATACCGGAAAAACGTTCGTTTTAAACCATCAATTCTCGCATCCGATGATCATTTCATTTTTGTTCATTGCCACCATATCCAACTTATTGGAAGAAGAGGAGACTGCATATCCGCAATCGTTCTAGTCCGCCTGCTCAAAATGCAGATGGACTGCGTGTCATAGATGCCGTTTGTTTTGGCTTAATTACCCACTTTACTGCCAAGTTTTGGTCACAAGGAAAAAGAACTCTGCAAACTCACTGGCGCTATGCGAGATC
>JBDZWB010000097.1:0-6330 GCA_040255975.1 Nitrosopumilales archaeon | reverse complement strand
ACTGACAGGGTTTTGGAGCGGGTCAAGCCGGTTTTGGAAGAGCTGGAAAACAGTGAAAAGATTTCTACCAAAATCGGAGTCGATAAAGACGCTGGGATTATCAGGATCTATGGCGAGGGTTCGGATTACGTCAAGCGTGCCTCTTCTGGCCTTGAAGAGGTGTTAGAGCTTGCCTATACCACAGCAGAACATCATCCTTACTGGGCAATCCTGTATCATGCAGCCGAAATCTCAAAGACTGCACTTGAACGGTGGGAATCGGAGCTTACGGCCGATCAGATGAGCGAGATGTCGTGGCGCTGCGACGAAATCAAGATGGCCCTTGAACGGCTCGTACAAAGATAGCTTTTGAAAAGGTGTCGGCCACGATTATTACATACAAGTCCTTTTAAAAAGAAAAAGTGAAAGCATAATGCCGTGAGCTCTGCCGATTTACAGTGCCCAGTCTGCAGCAGGACGCTAGAAGCGTCCGAGCATGATGATGTTGCAAAGCGGATTGAAAGGAACTTCTCTCAAAGGTATCGCGATAAGCTGAAAAAAGACAGACAGGAGAATGCAGCCTTGCTTGCGAAATTCAAGCAAAACCAGCGCAAACAAATCCAGGTCCTGGCAAAAAGATACCAGAACGAAAAGAAGATGATGCAAAAGAGGCTGGCAGACCAAGCAAAGAAGAGCAGGAAAAACCAGAAACGGGAGCTAGCTCAACTAAAACGCAACTACCAAGCGCAGCTGGAGCATATGCGTGACTTTTACGCTTCGCAGAATGCCGCCCTCCAGAATGAGCTGAAGACGTCATTTGGAGCTCAGCTGGAAGGAATGAAAAAGAACTATGAGGGACTGGCTGCGGGCAACCAGAGGCAGTTTGAAATGTTGCAGCGATACATTGAGGACAAGCTGGTAGGGGAGTTAAGGGAAAAGGTCAGCCAACTTGAGCAGGAGAAGATGTCTATTGAACTAAGGCTTTCCGAAATGGTTCAACAACTCGACCAGCGCAATGCTGAAGTCGTTTCGCTAAAGGACCAGTTGAATCGAGTCGATGCGGCAGTCCCTGAAGAACATGCAATTGAAGTCCAAAGCGACACCTTGGAGCAGGGGAATGGCCAACAGGAACTCTTGCAGATGGTAAAAGAAGTGGCCGAACAGCGCGAGCTTGACCTCAGGGAACTTGAAGAAGACCATTCAGAAGACGAGGAAGAAAAGCATGGCTTCTGGGGATCCAAGTCGGGAAAAAGGTTCGGCCTTTTCTAGAAAGTCTTATCCGTCAGCAATCCCATAATATTTCATGCAAGTCTCGGGAACTGTTCAAAAGCAAAAGAGATCTGCCTTTGCAGGAAACCATGTATTCGTCATACACGCGTCGCTGCTTGCAGGATTCGTAGGACTTGTAGGATACCTTGCAGCGGTGTGCCACCACCTCCATTGATAAGAGTATATAAATAATAACAAAGAGTGGAAAACCCATGATAAAGATCGGGCTGATTGGCAAGACAAACACCGGCAAGACGACGTTCTTTAATTCTGCAACACTGCTGTCTGCCGAGATATCAAACTATCCGTTTACCACAAAGCAGCCCTCTGTGGGCAATGCACACGCAATCACGCTGTGCGTCCACAAAGAATTCAACATTCAGGATCAGCCAAAAAATTCACGATGCATAGACGGCTGGCGCTTTATCCCTGTAGAGCTCGTCGATCTCCCCGGCCTGATCAAGGGAGCGTGGGAGGGAAAGGGGCTTGGAAATCAGTTCCTGACGATAGCAGCCCAATCTGACGCACTGTTGCACATCGTTGATGCCTCTGGCAGCATCGATGCCTCTGGCAAGATTGCCGAGCCGGGGACTGGAGACCCCGTGGCAGACGTTGCGGACATTGAGGAGGAACTTGTAATGTGGTACCTAAAGCTCTTGGAGGGAAACCGTGACAAGATATCGCACGCCATCAGCACCGGGACAGAAATAATCCCTGCAATAACTGAAGTGTTCAGAGGCATAGGAGTAAGGGAAGAGCATGTCAAGGCCGCGCTTGAACAGAACAACCTGACTAGCGTAGCGTTTGACGACTTTGGGCCTCAGGAAAGCAAGGATTTTTGCTGGAGTTTGCGCGACATCTCAAAACCGACGCTCATTGTCGCAAACAAGGTGGACCTGCCTACCGCCACTGAAAATTTCAACCGCCTGCGTGAAGAATACAAGGACATGATAGTTGTGCCTGCAAGCGCAGATGCCGAACTTACCTTGCGTCGCGCCGAGAGTCGGGGGATAATCCGGTACCTGCCCGGCGACGAGCGCTTTGAAATAAGCGACCAGACTAAACTCAACGACAAGCAAAAGTGGGCGCTCAATTTCATCCGCAAGGACATACTTGGCGAATACATGCGCACTGGAGTCCAATTCGCAATAAATGTCGCAGTCTTTAAGCTACTGAAAATGAATGCGGTCTACCCGGTTGCAGACGCACAAAAGTTCTCAGACAAACATGGAAATGTGCTGCCAGATGTATTCCTTATGCGGGCTGGATCCACTGTTGAAGACCTTGCACAGGAGATCCACAGCGATCTTGCAAAGGGCATTCTATATGCGCTAGACGCCCGTGACGGCCTTCGCCTGCCAACCACATACCATCTGAAGGATCGCGACGTTTTGTCAATAGTATCTGCAAGGACAAAGAAAAAGTGATAATTATGGCAGCAGAACTTTTGGATGAAATAGAAAAGATACTTCGAAAGGACCCTTCAAAGATGTATTCTAGAGAAGAAATTCTGAACCTGCTTGCTGCAAAAAAGAAGGACAAGGAAATCGAGCAACTGCTAGCTGAACTGGAGGTAAAGAGCTCCCTGGCAGAAAGCAAGTCAGCCGTGTATGCAAAATGCAGGGGCGGGACGGTTTACTACAAGTGGAACAGGGACTAGTCTTCCTGCGGAAAGACTGCGATGTTTTTCAGCGACGAATAGATCGATAGATAGCGCATACCTTTTTCCGTAGTCCTGTAGGCCACATGCCTCCTGTCCTCGTCAGTAAGCTCGATCAGCAGTTTTTTCTCTATAAGGACATCAAGATATTGCCTCAGCTGGCCGCTCGTCAGGTTTGCACGGGTAAGGAGCTTTGTCTTTGTTATCCCACCATTGGCGGCCTCCAAAATGATGGCCATGATGTCGGGCCTGCTCCTGTTCTTCACAAATGGAAAAGGGCACCTCGACGCTATAAATCATAATTGAAGCAAGTTCGCAGACAAGCTGGTGGAATTAGTTTGATCAGTATATTAGCTGCTGCCGCCGAATAGGCCGCCAATGCCGGAAGCTGGCGAATTTCTCTCGCTACTCCAATCAGAGCCCGGATACGTCTCGGGACAAGAGCTGGCAAAAAAAGCAGGAATTTCAAGGAGCGCGGTATGGAAGCAGATAAGGACGCTGCGAAAGTTTGGCTATTCGATTGAATCGCGCCACGGGCTAGGATACAGGCTTGCCGGACGAACCGACCTGCCAGTGCCCTGGGAGCTGACAAAGATTGCCCATACTTCATTTGTTGGCAAGCAGGTTATTTTCAAGGAAGTCGTAGACTCTACACAGAATCTGGCGATTTCAATGGCAAGCCAGCTTGATTCGCACGGCTTGGTGGTAATTGCGGAACAGCAAAAAAGCGGCAGGGGCCGACAAAAACGCAAATGGCTGTCTCCAAAGGGCGGCGTATGGCTGTCTGTCGTGCTAAAGCCACAAATTTCTGTTTCAAAGATGACTCTGTTGCCTTTTGTAGCTGCGCTAGCAGTATGCGATGCGATAAAGGCCGTAGGCCTTGACGCACGGCTAAAGTGGCCAAATGATGTCATGATCTCTGGCAAAAAGGTGGCTGGTATACTGCTTGACGTCAGTGCTGAGGTAGATGAGATCAACTATGCAGTAATTGGGATAGGAATAAACGCAAACATCGATGCTTCGGCGATTTCTGCACGCATCGATGGCATAAAGATAACATCAATGAGTGACGAACTTGGTAGACCAGTTAACAGGCTGGACTTGACAAAGGCGCTCCTTGAAAGTCTTGAGCGCCACTATCTTGAAATGGATCGGCAAGGCGCAGGCATAATCCTCAAACGATGGAAGGAAAATTCTGATATGCTGGGGCGTAAAGTTGCAGTTACGCAAAACGGTAAGACGATTCAGGGCATAGCTTCAGATGTTAATGACGATGGTTCTTTGTTTCTCCGCACCGATAGCGGCGATATTGACATCGTATCCGGCGACATCAGCGTTCGGTACTAACGGTGCATGCCACTGCGATATCATTTACGTTGGTGCCTGTATATCCTGTAAAAATCAAAGAGTGCAATTTCTTAAATGCATGGTAGCTGTCATGGTTGCGCAGGTATTTCTGCGTGTCAATCTTCTTGGCAAGGGTAATGGTTTTTGGAGACACTAGCGCGCCGGCAGCATCAGAGTTACCATCCCTTCCATCCGTCCCCATGAAAGCGACTGCCGCATCCTGCCGGGCTTTTGTCAAGTATGCAAGAGCTGCCTCTTGATTTCGGCCACCGATACCGCTTGACCTGCCAAGTCTTACAGTGGTCTCTCCTCCCGCAACAATCGCAAATGACTTGCTGCCTAGATCTGTTACAAGGTGCGCCATGAATGTTCCAAAATCCCTTGCTTCACCGTCGAATTCTGACCCAAGGTGTATGGCGGGAATTCCTTTCTTTTCAAAATAGTTGACTGCCTCATTGCATGCAATTGCATTGTTGCCAATCAACATATTGTGAACTTTGGAAAACAGAGAGTCATGGGGTTTGGGTGTCTCTTCTATCTCTCCCTTTAAGCCCTGCATGAGGTGTTCAATTACGGAGTTGGGATCTTTTATTTTGTATTTTTTCAGAATCCTGATGGCATCCTTGAATGTAGAGCCATCCGGGTACGTAGGGCCGGAAGAGATCACTCCTGGGTCGTCGCCTACTACGTCTGAAATGATCAGCGAGATAACCGTGCACGCCCTGTCAATATGGCGCAACAACTGCCCGCCCTTAACCGCAGACAGGTGCTTGCGCACAGAGTTTACTTCATGAATGGGAGCGCCTGAACGGAGAAGCCGATCCGTGATATCTTTCTTGTCAGAAAGTGAGATTCCATGAACAGGCAAAGGCATCAGCGACGAACCGCCGCCAGAGATTAGGACAAAGACCACATCTCCTTTCCGCGCTTTGCTGGCTACATTCAGAATCTTTTTTGTCCCTTCTATGCCTGATTTGTCCGGCACAGGGTGTGATGCCTGCGTAACTGACATCTCCTTGATCTTTGCATCAGTCCCATGAGGGACCGTGATCGCGCCATCTGCGATTTTCTTATGTAAGACTGCATAGAGCGTGCCAGCCATGCCCGCAGCGGCCTTGCCTGCTCCTACGATGTACACTTGGTTGAACTGTCGCTGACTGAAAGCCTTGCCGTGGATGTCGCGTACTAATAGCCCTTCATCCACTAATCTTACCGCACGTTTTACAAGAACTTCTGGCATGACGCTTTTGACAGCCGCTTCAAGAGCAGCGAGAACTAGTTGGGAAGATCTGTCGCTATGAAATCTGTCAAGCTCGCTGCGATTTGCGATCAACTACTTGACTTTGTCCAGGCTACTTATTTCTCTTTATGGTATAGAGGTAAAAGTCGCATTCTTCGCAGACATAGTACAGGTTGTCAAAGTCTGAGCACAGCTCCATTCTGTCATGGCAGCGAGGGCATTCTATTTCATGCTCTATAAAGTTCACCTGCTGTTCTGGTGTGGATGGGCTGGTAACCGTTACTTTTTCTGCTTCCAGTTTGGACTCCATTATAAAGATGACCTAGCAGTTGCTTTTAAGCTCTGGAATACCTAAAGGGGAGGGGGTATATCATTGCAATATTGGCTTGCCTATAATCTAGGACTTGGTCTACTTCTTTAATAGGTCAAACAACTAGGACCTTTACTGCCACGCGTTGGCTGACCTTGAGAATCCGTCGCAAATCGTCAGACTGGTGCAAGAAAATGCAAATGTCTACTTTAGCCGGCCTATCTTTAGAAAAGAGTCTGCCTTTTCCCTGATGCCTTTCTCGAATTCCGGCATATGGATGGTATTGATGGGCTCTAGCATATGATATTTCTTGCCATAATCTGTCTTCTTCTTTGTTACATGCTTTAGCTGGTCATGTAGTGCATCTTGCAAGTCTGGAGGACATATCTTGCTCTCAAATATTGTGGCAAGCGATGCTTCGAGCATTTCGTTCAGGTGCGCCATGCCCTTGTCTTCGTGGAAATGGGGATTGCGCGTCTCTATCTGAAATATCTCTACTCCTTTGTCCACTATCTGAGGGTAATC
>JBDZWB010000096.1:0-6341 GCA_040255975.1 Nitrosopumilales archaeon | reverse complement strand
ATGATCTGCTTGGAAATACTATGAACATTTGCGCAAAAATGAATTCAAAGGCAAAGCCTCAGGGATTTGTTATCGGTAGCGATCTTTACGAAATACTAAGGGCGTCAAAACTTGGTGATCTATACGATTTCAGACCAGTTGGAGAATATTCCACCGGATTCCGATACAATTATCCGGTCTTTGCAGTCCGTCCGAAAGGACGCGTTCGAGATGGAGTCCATATTCCATATATCCAACAGCAATTTGATAGTCATGACCCTGTCAAACGCAGGATAATGATAGTTGACGACGAGCCCGACGTGCTGCTTACTTACAAGAGCATGTTGGAAGATGAAGCATTATTTGAAATTGAAACGTACACGTCCTCACAGGATGCTTTGCAGCGGTTGTTCTCTACTGGCGCCAGTGCTTATGACCTGATTATTACGGACATAAGAATGCCTCCTCCAAATGGATTGCAACTCTACAACATCATTAAATCAATAAACAGGCAGACACGTGTCCTGCTCATAACGGCATATGACGTCATAGAGGAGGTTGTGAGTATGTTGCCAGATATCAAGCATGAGCATGTCTTGAAGAAACCCCTCAGTAAGCAAGATTTGATCAATGAAGCAAGGCTGTGTATCGCTTAGATGCGCTTCATTCTGGCGGTTACATCAAAAAATCAAAGGTCATCTACTGAAGGATTTGACCAAATGGCGACCCGGGCATAAACATATTACAAGTTCTATACAATCTAGCCAAGGCTACATGCAGAACTCTTGCGACGTTTTGATAACGAATGCCGCTGCCGTCGTTCCAAAGGTGGGAATTGTTGAAACGAACATCATGATAGATGACGGCAAGATAAAGGCATTCTCAAATTCGGCCGGCAACATTTCTGCGTCAATAAAGATAGATGCACGGGGCAGATACGTGCTGCCTGGCGCAATCGACCCGCATGTCCACTATGGCGTCTACACTCCCATAGACGAGGCTGCAAGGACCGAGTCAAGATCCGCCGCAGTTGGGGGAGTGACGACAATGATAAGGATGCTCAGGCTCTACGACAACTACCAAACGGTTACAAGGCAGCTGCAGGCAAGCAAGGGCAACCACTTTATCGACTATTCTATTCATGCCTCGATACTTCGTCCAGAGCAGGTCAAGGATGTCCCTTACCTGAAAGAGCTTGGCATAAACTCGCTCAAAATTTACATGAATCTCGGCGCAGACCTCAACCATATCTACATGGATCAGGAGCCCGGTGCACATGAAATCAAAGACGGCGAAGTGGACATGACGCACGAACTCTTGTCTTCAATAGTGAGAGAGGGCGCAAGGGCTAACTCTACCGTACTCGTTCATGCTGAAAGCCCCGCAATGTGTTCAGAGCACATGCGCATTGGAAAGGAAAAGCAGATGAGCGGGCTCACGGCATGGTCGGACTGCAGGCCGTCCTCCTCGGAGGCTGCAAGCGTAGCCAAGGTATCAGAGCTTGGGAGGAAATTCGGAGCAAACCTCTATTTTGTGCATATTGGATCGACCGCGGCGCTTGATGCAATACTGTCAGAAAGGGAAAAAGGGAGATCGAACTATTACATCGAGACCTGCCCGCACTATTTGACGCACACGGTGGATTTTGACAACATCAAAGGAAAGGTGGTGCCGCCCATCAGGTCAAAAAGCGATCTGCAGAGCATGTGGTCTGCATTGAGAAACGGCATAGTTGACACAATAGGCACCGACCATGTTGCAAACAGACTTGACATAAAGATGGGCAAGGGAGACATATGGACTGCGCTTGCCGGCTTTCCCGGCATAGCCACGATGCTACCAGTGCTGCTGAGTCATGGTGTGAACCAAGACAGGATAAGCATCGAAAAGGTTGCAGAGGTCACAAGCTACAACACCGCCCGGATATTTGGCATGTATCCGAAAAAAGGCACCATCCAACCCGGCTCTGACGCAGATCTGACAATAGTTGACCTTGATCTGGAGCAAAAGGTGACGCCTGATTTGTTGCAGTCATATTCTGACTATACTATTTACGACGGTCACCGGCTTAGGGGCTGGCCTGTGATGACGATCGTAAGAGGGGAGGTCGTCATGGAGAATGGTCAAGTGGACAGCAAAGCCTTAGGACACGGCGAATTCGTGCCGCGTCCTGTCACAGCTACTTAGGCGGCTTGGTCTTATCTTCAACCAATCTGTATTTTGATAGCCATTTGTAGGCCAGGAACACGATGAATGCAATGATCAGAAAGTCAATTATTTCTGAAATCAGGTGCCCGTACCGGAACTGCGATGGAGTGTCTGAAACGCCTGTCGCATTCACATACAACTGTTCAAGATCTCCTGATGGAAGGAACAATCCTACCAATGGATTGACAATATCCTGTACCAGCGATGTGACAAGAGAAGAGGATGCTGCACCGATGATAAAAGCGATAGCAAGTCCAATAACACCAAATGTCTTCAAGAAATCCATAAACTCTTGAATCATGCTCTTTTTTCCTGCGGCAGGCGGGCTCTCAGCCATACCTCCTCGTGTCTATCCTGCCTATTAATACAGTTTGCGAAACTACGGTGGTTACAAAAGCCGATCTTGTCGGCTTTTGACCAACTTACCTAAGCTGCTCGTGATTCCCTTACTCTTCTCAGCTCTTCCCTCAAGGACTTGAGCTCTGACCTTAGCGCCTCTGATTCTTGTACTTCAGCGGGCTTTTCATCCTTCACTCCTGCTTTAGCCGCAACCCTTCCGATACCTATCGTAGCGATGACTGCTATAATGGTAACAACTACTGCATAGATTATCATTGGCAGTACGCCGGCCTGCTCTCCAAAGGCTACCCTGAATATTTCTTGTATGGCCGTGTTCCAAGCAAGGGCTGCAACAAGACCAAAGGCTGCCGTAACAAGACCTGCTATAGCCTTGATAATTTCTGGATTCAACACATTCTCCGGATTGACTCTATAATTAAGGGTTGACGATAATGGTTATGATAATTTGTACTACCCAGAGCTTGCAAAAATTTCATGATTGCTCTCATGACAACTAGAACGTGACTATATCATAGGTACCGTCATCTTTTGCCTTATAGTAGACGTCAGCTCGCCGTGTAAAGAGTCCTACTTCAAGCACGCCTGCTATGCTCTTTAATTCGATCTCTTTATTTGTTGGGTCTGGAATCGATGCAAAAATCGTGTCCAGTATTATGTTACCGTTTTCTGTGATAAACGGGTACCCCTTTTCAAGCGTGCGCAGCGCCGGCTTGCCACCGATCTCTGACAACTTTTTTGTGACTGCTGACCTGGCCAAAGGGTGGACTTCTATCGGAACTGCCCTGTTGAAGGATTGGACGAACTTGGTCGCGTCTGCAACGATAACTACCTGCTTTGCAGAAGAGATCAGGATCTTTTCACGCAAAAGCGCCCCTCCCCCTCCCTTTATCATGTTTCCTTTGCTATCTATCTGGTCTGCTCCATCGAAAACGATGTCGATATGTGGAATCCTGCTCTCGTCCACGAGCTTGAGGCCACTCTTTTCTGCTTCGATCTTTATCTGGAGGGAAGTAGGGATAAATTCCATCAGTTCCTTTCCCGGCAACCCCGCCATCTCTCTGACAATGTGTGCTGCGGTGCTCCCACTACCTAGCCCAACAACCTTTGCGTCCCTAGCGCGCTTGACTGCATCTTTGGCAAGCTTTTGCACTGCATCCTGGAACGACAATATGTAGTCAACAATTGATGGGTTTTATATATAAAATAATTGTTGCAGGCGCGGGGAGCAAGGGGGATCGGCCTGCAACAATTATGGGGTCGGTACGTTTGATAGTCGTTACATGGAATGATGTATCGATAAGCTTTAAGTTATTGTGGTGTCTTGATCTGCAAAATTATCTGGAAGACAAGTAGCAGAAAAAAGTTTTAGAACTTACGAGTCTTCCTCAGATCAAAGCGTGGCCCGTTCACATCCGGATTCAGGTATCTGCTGGAGAGGTATTTCGTAATGTCACTGGCGCCTGACATCTGGGTGGCATGCTTGCCAGTCATCATCATACTTGAGAAGATATCCGATAGTCCTGCTTGATCGGTCTGCCCTACAATGTCGCAGAACATGCTGGTCGGGTGGCATGTTGCTTGAATGCCTGTTCCCTTCTTGGTCCATTTCAACAGTCCAAGGTGCGAATCTATCGACTTTTCCCACGATGGATCGCTCTCTACTAGCCATCTTGGAATCCTGTTATTGTTCTGCATCAAAGGTAGCAGTATCCCTTGTTAATTTATTGTTTTTGCTTTGTGGTGCCAAATTTCTAATTTGGATAATGTTATTAGAAAGAATCTTCTAGTAGATTTCCGATTGTCCTCGAACCCTTCCCCAGACAATTCGCAGGCAACTTCTCCTCCAATTATAACGAAAAAAGATAAGATTGCGTCTATTGCAGACGAAATAGTATCACTAGACCGAAACGTTGGAACAACACTTGCAGAAGTGCTAAAGAGGGTGGCGGCTTCTGATAGGTCTTATGTCTACTGGACATGCAAAAAATACCTGCAGGACGACTATGGGCTCTTGATAGCAGACTCGGGCCATGTTGGGATTTCTGACAGGTATATACCAAACCTAATGTACCCTGGCGACATTATCGTCTATGCCGTTGTCGACATGCTCCGGACTGGCGACTATGTCCAAGTACTGCAGATGACGGATGTCAGGGACTTGTCAGTTGAACACGTCAAGGTTACCAAGGTCAGCATTATCGACGGCGCAGTGAATGTCGAGGATCCGCTTTCCGGTGCGACTTATAGCGTTGCAAAGCACAGCGTCATAGGCAAGGTTGTAAAAGTAATAACTGCTTTTTCGCAGGAATGGGAAAATGTCTTTTACGAATTCAAGGACAGGAAGTGGCTACTAAAAACTCTGAAAAAGAACCTTGAGCTCTACAAGAACACTGGCTATTCCAACCAGCGCCAGATAGTCGGCGAAATAGAAAGAAGAATGTTAAAGCTAAAGGAAGAGCCAAGGTAGGATATATAATACGCATGATGCCTGCCTGCTGGTATGCCACGGAAACGCGACGTTAGAAAGACTCATGCATACAGCGCCCAGAGGTCGGGCAGCAAAAAGTACGCCAAGGCTGAAAGGCGCAAGCGCCACAAGCCAAGGTAATTTTCTTGGCAAAATCCCCTCCCCCCTATTCGAGTGATCGTCTAGATATCTGGAAATGCTAGCTCGTGTTGATCATGATCTTCCTGACATTTTCGTTCAAACTCTGCAATATTAGGTAATTAGATTTCATTATGGCATTGTTTTCAGAGAGCAATTTTATGACTTGGTTCTGAAAAATTCGTGTTTCTTCATCTATCTGTGCTTTGGCCATGACTATTCACAATTGACGAACTTTTTATCCTTTGAGGAATTAGCCTAGAGCTATATGTAGAAGACTACCGAGAATCAGACTATTACAGCTTTCTGTAATACGACTTTATATTAGGTTTTCAATGGCATAATTTATGAGTTGAGATGTGTCTGATGCCCTATTAGAAGAAACTTTATATACTAGAATAAAACATAAATATAGGCTGTCAAAGACAGCGAAAAAATTTTGGTGAAAAAAGTGGTCAAAGATATTTCCATGTTTGGCGACCGTTGCCCCCGTTGCGGCAAGGGTTCTATGGTGACAGACAACTCTAGCGGAGAAATGTTTTGCGGTAACTGTGGATTTGTAGTAAGTGAAAGGATTGAAGAGCTCGGACCAGAATGGCGCGCATTCTCAAAAGAAGAGCACGAAGACCGGAGCAGGGCAGGCATCCCAACATCGCTTGCGATGCACGACATGGGGCTTGCAACAATAATTGGTCCAGTCGACAAGGATGCATCTGGCAAGCCGCTCTCTGCGTCTATGAAGAGTACGATTGAAAGACTCAGGACTTGGGACAGCAGAAGCCAGGTTCACGAGCCAGTAGACCGCAACTTCCGTCAGGCATTCTCTGAGCTTGACAGGCTCAAGGACAAGCTGGCCGTTGGCGACGCAGTGATTGAAAAAGCTGCTTATGTTTACAGAAAGGCACTTGAGAAGGGGCTTGTGCGCGGGCGTTCGATCTCCGCGCTTGTCGCAGCAGCGCTGTATGCGGCATGCCGTGACACTGAAACTCCCAGGACGCTCAAGGACATTGCAAACGCAAGCAACATCAAGAAAAAGGACGTTGCAAGATGTTATAGGCTGCTCATCCGCGAGCTTGATCTAAAGATGCCTGTCGTCGACCCTGTGAAATGTGTCGCAAGGGTCGCTAGCAAGGCAGGCTTGTCGGAGAAGACAAAGCGCAAGGCTCTTGAAATCCTGAAAAAAGCCGAA
>JBDZWB010000095.1:0-6368 GCA_040255975.1 Nitrosopumilales archaeon | reverse complement strand
GTATCCCTTCCATGCCTTTCTCAGTGCGCCCCAGCTTTGGCCGGTCGTAAAGTTGTTTGTGCTCTTCTTCACGCCGAAGAGTGATGTTAGGCTAGTCATGCTGAGGTAATTCGTCATTTGTACTTAGAACCGAGTGTCAACTTTCTCTTATCATGTTGTAAGTTTTTGAGAACAGCGAGGTGCTTGAGAGGGGCAGATACGCTGCATGGAGATCCTCATGCTTGCTACAGTGTTAACGAGACGGTATGCAGAATGGCCGCATCCTCGTGCGCCTGCTGGCGGGCGGCTGCCTCAGCCCCTTGCCACCTGTTATATCCGATGTTGGCATCCAAAGTGGATGGATATGGTCTACGCTGCAGACCCGCCGAAAATCCCGCCAAGGTCGTGGCGGCCGTCCGCCAAGATTCCCGGAGCAAGAAGGTGGGCGTTTGCCATCATTGGCGCGCTGGCGGCTGCAGTAATTATTGGAATTGTACTGGCAGTGTCGTTCCACCAGCAGGCTGGACGTACTGGCGAATCCGCCCCGATGGTGACGTTTGTAAAGTTTGAAGTGGAGAGGCAGGAGCTGCGGGTCGGGGAGAACACAAGCATCCTGTTCAACGTGGAAAACTCTGAAGATAGAGCAATCGAAGATGCAAGGGTGGTCGTGGCAATCGAGCCGGAGACAGGCAACAGGTATCTTTCCACTAGCAATAGCACGACAGATCTGCCCGTGCTCTACACCAATGCAAGGAGCGGCGACGTGACAGTCACGATAACCGCGACAGGGGCGCCTGCGCGGGAGGCAGTCTATGACGTAACGGGCACGCTGTTTGCAGAGGGAGCAACTGCGGACGTCGGGGAGTTTGAGCTGACGATCCTGCAATAGCACAGAGTTGATCTATAATTGCCGGATTCTCCCCATGTTGACCGCATTATATCAAACATTTCCAAGCTTGCCATACGGATAAACTTGCAAGCATAGGACTGTGGATGGCTGTTCTGATTACCTTGGTTAAGCGACCCTTAATAGCGGCGGACACGGAATCATGATCAATGGAGCCGGGAGTAGCAGCCATCATCGCCGTTGTTACGGCATTAGGCATTGCAACTGCATATTTTGTCGCAGGACCTACAATAAGAAAGCACCTTCACAGAGAAGCAGCATAGCTTCTCTTCCCTCTTTTACGAATTCAAACTTGCATTAACATGGTTCAGTCAGCGCTATTACAAAAGAGGGACGTGATCATAATAGGGGCCTAGATGTCGTTAATCATACAAAGGGCAAGAAAACGATGGAGGATGTTGATCTTTGTTGCCAGCCTGTGGATCTGGGTTCTGTTTCCAATCCCCTTCCTGCCGTTATTTAATGCGCCTTACGACTGGACATCAGTGCGTATCTCGCTAATAATTTTGTGCATAGCATCCATACCATTCACATTTCTCGCATTGTTCATGAACAATGGATCGACTGGACGGTATGAGCAACAAAAAGATAGCCAGACTTAACTTGGTTAATCCATCCTTTAATATCCATTTTCGCCTAGTGTCAGTGCCAATTCGTTGGTATCTGTCACAGCCCTGTCCACGCTACCATATATGCTCTAATCCTGTGGGCAGGGTTGTTTCAAGCCTGAGCCGCCTTTCGGGTTTCGTCTTCCCTATATGGAGGGAACCGATCACCATATAATTTCTTTTGATGTTGCTTGTTGCGCCAAGAATCATACGCTATCAGCCCAGCCATTACTAGAAGAACCAGCGAGCCTGCGACTACCGATGCGGTTTCAACTGGATCGAGCATGGTGTGCTCTATCGCGCATCATGAGATTTAAAGGCAGGAACATTGACTTAACCAAGTTAATCGACTCTTTAATATCCAATTTTTCATGATTGTCATTGCCATAGAACGGCATTTCCAGGCCCTGTCCACTCGTGTCCCCGTCTCCGTGGGCAGGGCCGTCAAATTCTACCTACGCCGGTAATTTCATTTCCAGTGTCATTTCTGCCATCTTTTCATATATTGTCAGAAACTTGATGCCGGTCTCGCTGGTCCTGTAGGTGTTTGTTTCTTTGTGGTATTCCAGCAACTCGTTTTCTATCAGGACTGTAAGGTAGTTTTTTAGCTGTACGTAGGACAGAAAGGCGCCATACATCAACTTTATTTTGGTTACTTGGCGGCCGTTTGCTGATTGAAGAATGCTGGCTACGATATCTGTTCTGCTTCTATATTTTGCGAGCATTTCTAAAATTCCATATAGGCGGTTGACAGATCGGATATTTATCGAATTAGAGGGCGCGTTCTGCAGTCAAGAGTCTGAAAGGATGACTAGGAATTGATTGTTTGCAGCCAATATCATTTTCTAATCCGTATTTTCCATTTTCAACTCGCGCGTCAGGCTGCTGCATGGCCGCGGGGTTTTATCGCATGCTGTCAGCGAATTATCCTATTCCTAATGGTGGATGATTTCTTTGATGCTCGATGACTTTGTGTTGCTCCAGTTGCACCTCATTTTGAAACTGGCGGTGGCAGAGTTTGCATTCCAAACTTCTGTACGAACTATTCTTTTTTTCTATCTCTTGCACATGGTAACTACAATGGATTCCAAATTATGCCTCGCTTAACCATGTTAATCAATCGATATAGTCATTAAGATCACAAGATCAGTGTATGCATCAGACTGGAACAGTCGCATTTTCAATAATTCTAGGAATAGGTGCAGTTACTGGCATACTGGCATTTTTTCTATTCCAGCAAGTTACGCCGGGTCACAAGATATTTACACCATCATCCATGTTCTTTCAGTCTCTTCCACCGCCGGTTGAACCTTCAGAACTATCATCTGATGGGGAAGAAACTTCTACTGCAGAGAGCGCAGGCCAAACAGGCAACGCCTCCCAAATCCCTGCAAATGCAGTCACGATCCATATCTTGGAAGGCGCGGCAGTCCAGGGAAATCCTAGCTACCAGCCAGACAAGGCTGAAGCAAATGCTGATTCAACATTGGCTTGGATAAATGACGATGCAGCATCCCATACCGTAACCAGCGGAACGGGACCGCAGGACGCAAGTGCAGGCAAGCAATTTGATTCCAGCATGATAGAACCGGGAGGCGACTATAGCATCGCGGCTGACAAGATAGGAGTTGGAGAACACCCTTACTTTTGCCAGGTTCATCCATACATGAAGGGGAGCGTTGTTGTTACGTGAATTTTAGACATCGTAACCTTCTGCTGCGCCCAATTGGTGCAAAATCTGCGTGTCGATTCTGAATCAGGTTGATATGCCCGATTCATTTGATTGCGATACATTCCTTAACGAAGGAGGAGTCTCCAGCTGATCCTGCGGGACTGGAGGCTGAGGGGGCAGTTCATATAGATCTCTCAACTCTTCCTGTTGCTGCAATAACCTCTCTGATGAAAAGCTGGGACCTATTCGGCCAAACCAGGCCCACATAACAATGACCAGTGCAATCGAGATGCCCATTACAAGGATTGCCAACGCCACGGTCTTCATGTGGGGGCCGTATCCCGCACCCCCTGCACTGGCGCCTTTAGGTTCTGGAGTCATGATACAGTATCGCATACATTGTATGAATGAATTTCGGCGATGACTAGCCATCATACTGCCTGAAAGCGGGATTTCCCTTTCAACTTGCGCACCTGCCGAAGAGCAGGGCCTAGGTATCCTTGGGGTCAAAAACAGTGCTAAAGTGGCATCTTGGGCACGTTATCTTTGCATTGCCTGCACGCGACCAAATGATCTCGGTCTCCAAGGCAGTGCCGCAACGCTTGCATTTGATTGTGAAATTGTTATACACGCAAAAAAATTCAGATTATTTTGATACTTAAACCGTCGCAAAATAGAGAACGATGATTACACATAGCTAAGGTAAATCAAGAAAAAAGAGAAAGTGGAAGACGCGGCTAGTTTACTACTACTTGTCCGGTCATCCACGGGTGCATTATGCAGAGGTAGTCGTACGTCCCTTCCTCGTTGAAGGTGAGGCTGAATGAATCGATCGGTGCAAGTCCTGGTGGAGACATTCCTTCCGGCCATATCCATCCAGAGTTGATGTACTTTTCAGTGCCCGTGACGTTGTAGCTCGCGTTTGGCGGCAGATAAGTCGCGTTTCCTTCCGAGTCTATTACAGTGGGCATGAACGAGCGGTTGTTCAGGGCGACGATTACGTTCTGGCCTGGCGGTCCGGGCATCACTATTGGATCCGCGTTAGAGTTTGGAACTGCCGGCGTGACTGACGTCTGGTTGTCGATCAGAAACGGCGCGACGAAATCCGCGTACGTGCTGTTGTCCATAATGAACGTGACAGTGTGTGGCTCGCTCACCTTGGTCGGGTTGTAAAAGACTACCGTCTCGCCTACGTTTATCTCTGCGTTGTTTGGGAAGAACAGGGTCACCGGCGCAACGTGGCTGCCTGCACCTGCCCTCACCTTAAAGACGCCGTCCTTGTAGTCGTGATATTTCTTGTTGAGCTTGTACTGCACCGACGGCCTTTCGTCGTTGTCGTCCATCATGTGTCCTTGGCCCTGCATGTTGTTTCCTCCCGCCGGCTGGGCGGAAATGTTGGATACTGCAAGGCCTGCTGTTGCCAGGAGCCCTGCTGCAATTATTGCTCCCAGTATCAGGTTTTGATTTTTCATTAGACTGTGGGAAAATGATCTCATTATTAAATTCTCTATAACTCTCTCTATCTACCAAGCAAGGGAGCCGCTGTGACATTTCGGAAGTGACGAGCCGGAATATTGAATGCCAAAAGTTGGAGAATTACCGCTATTGTCACCTGCAGGCGATTGTTGTAAAAGATACAACATAACAAAGCCAAAAAGGCTGCCAGAACCAATGACGGATAAGTCTTTCACTTGCAGCCGATGACAGCTGACTACTATCTGGCCGATTTCTGCACAAAGATACAGTCGCTGGACGACGGCATCAGGTTTGCCGGCCTTGCAGACTATGCAGGCAAACTGCGGGCATCCGCATACAGGCAGGGCCTTTCTCCCCTGATGGACAAGGAGGAAACCGGAAGGTACGCGCTGCAGACCGTCTTTAGGGCAAGGACTAGGGGTGAGTTTGAGCCAAAGCTGGGCATCCAGAAATATGCAGTCGCGGTTTACGAAAAACTGATCCGGGTGACCCTGACCGTTGCGCACCCGAACAAAGAGTACTGCAACATGTACCTTCTGCTGTCGCTTGACATGGGTGCCAACCTTTCTGTAATTGAAAACAAGGTCCTGCCATTTGTCAAAAAGCACAAGGCGGAGCTGCTAGAGAACACGTCTATGATATCTGAGGGATACAAAAGGTACGGCAGGCGAGGGTAGGGCTGTCTTTATAGCATGTTTCCCAATAGCTAGCCGTGGCGTCAAATATCGACAAGGTTGAGGAAAAGGTGGAAGAGGAAGTAAAAAGGGCGATCAAGACCGGCAAGACCCGCGAGGAGATGGAAAGGCAGCTTGACCCCAGCGACGTCAGCTACAAGATAAAGGACGCGACAAAAGAGTGGGAAAAGCAGCCATATCGGACAAATCAGTGAGTGTGTGCCTACCTTCTGAGGGCTTCAATAAAGATGTAGAGAACAGCGATTACTTCGAACCTGCCGACTATCATGTTTGCAGTGAGCATAAGCTTTGAAAACAGATCAAGATCCATGGAGGTTATGCCAGTGCTCAGCCCCGTGGTTGTAAGCGCAGACACTGATTCGAAAATGCCGTTTTCGACGCTGCTGCCTGACAGGTAGCTGAGGACAAGACCTGTTACAACAGAGATGGTTACAAATGATGTTATGACGATTGCAGATTCTCTGAGCAGCCTGTCAGAAAATATTCTTTTTGTGAACGCGCCTTTGCCGGGATCCATGGAAGGTTCGTCCGCATGATCCGCCGGATTCTGTCCTTTCTGTGGGTTCGTGCTTGAAGTCAAGGAGCGCTTGTACGGGTTTGACAGGATAGAGATTGAAGATGGGGTATCTGTAGTAGCCTCCCTTTTGAATAGCCGCTGGAACAGTATCAGAATTCTGGCAACCTTGATCCCGCCTGCGGTGGAAAATGCTGTTCCGCCTATGAACATGATTATTATCAGCTGGACCTTGGCGTCAAGCGGAAGCGATTGAACATCGATGTACTGGAATCCCGAATTTGTTGATGCGCTCACTATGTGAAACACTGACGAAAACCATGTGCTGCCTGCGCTCCAGCTTGCCCCTGCAAGCAAAATAAAGAGTGGTATTGAAGCGGCCATGATTATGCCATAGGCTATTACTTCTGAGGTCAGCCTCTTTGTACGCGCCTGCTTGCTGAACACGGAATAATGGAATGCAAAGGGGAGGGCAGAGACTATCATGCCAACGATTAGCGCGGAAAGAATTTGCAGC
>JBDZWB010000094.1:0-6386 GCA_040255975.1 Nitrosopumilales archaeon | reverse complement strand
AGTAATTAAAGAGAGAACACGACTAGTCTTTGTGGTAAAAAAGCCAGTCAGACAACACACCGACGAAAACATGACCACTAGGGTTCTTGTCAGGGACATCATGAACAGTCCCGTAGTTTCTGCTTCGCCCAATGACACAGTCCGCGACATTGCAAAAAAGATGAAGGAAGAAAAGATCGGAAGCATTGTCATCATGGACAAAGACAAGCCTGTCGGGATCGTGACTGACTGGGATATTGTTTCAAACGGCCTGACAAAGGACGTCAAGCCAAGCCAGATAAAGGCAAAGGACGTAATGCAGGACATTCATACTATTGAAAGCGAGGAGAGCATTACCGAGGCCGCACGCCAGTTGCGAAAGCACAGCATCAAGCGCCTCGGCGTGATATACAAAAAGAGGCTTGTAGGCATCATTTCTTCCTCAGACGTTATTGCAGTCACGCCTGACCTAGTCGATGTCGTGTCAGAGAAGGCGGCCATTATCAGGGGCGAACTTGGCATCGCCCGTCCTGCAGCCAATGTATCCGGCTACTGTGACGAATGTGGCGAGTGGTCTGACCTGCTGCAGCACGACGAGGGCACGTTCATCTGTGAAGTATGCAGGGGCGAGTCTTCTGTTGGCTCGGAAAGCGCCTAGCTTTGTCGCAGACGCTATGCTCGGGAGCGTTGCGCGCAAGCTCCGCATTTTCGGTTTTGACACGCTGTACGTCGCGCATGCGCCAGACGAAGAGATCCTGAAAATCGGCATGGAGCAGGGAAGAGTGATCCTTACTGCAGACAAGGAGCTATTCAAGCGCGTGGTCAAGGCTGGAACTGCAGGCGTGCTTGTTGGCGGTGTAAGCGATATAGAAGATCTGGTGCACATTCTGGTAAAAAACGGAGTCACTTCGGTCAGCCTTGATGGCATTGGCTCCAGATGCTCGGTGTGCAATGGGTTCTTGGAGGCGAGAACGCATACGCAGGTCAAAGATTCATTACCGGACAAGGTTGCCGAGCTGCAAAGCGAGTTTTACCAGTGCACGAGTTGTGGAAAAGTCTACTGGGAGGGTGGGCATCTCAGGCGCATAAGGTCGCTGGTAAAAAGCGTGGATAGCAAGCTAGGCTCGGCGACAATGACTTAGGCTGTATCAAAAGGTTAAAATCGGGTGAGAAGACCGAATTCATTCAAATGAGCTCAAATTCTGCTTTGGAGCGCACGATCAACAAGGTTTTGTCACAAAAAGAAGCAGAACTAGTTTCCAAGATAGATTCTGCATATCAGGAATCGCTGAACAACCTTGAAGCTTCTCGCGGCAAGCTGGAGGCAGAGCGCACAAGGATTATCGAGTCTGCAAAAAAGCAGGCCGAGAACCTGAAGCGCCAGATAGTCGGATCTGCCAGACTTACAGCCCGCAATCAGGAACTTTTGACGATTGAAAACGCCGTCAACAACGCCTTTGAAGAGGCGAGGAAAAAGCTGTCGTCCTCTGGCGGCAAGGACAGCTACAAGACGCTCATGAGCGGGATCATTGAAGAGAGCGTTTCATCCGTCGGCTCGGGTGAAGTCGTAATCGAATGCAACAAGAGCGATGTCGAGCTTGTCAGAAAGATACTGGCTGACCTTCAAAGCAGGAATCCAAAGGTCAAGGCAAAGGTGTCCGACCGGTATATCGATGTGCTGGGCGGGATCAGGGTGAAGTCCGCAGATGGTACGATGACTTTTGATAACACCCTTGATTCTCGAATTGAAAGACTCAAACCTTTAATAAGGAAAAACATTGCCCAGATGCTGAGAGGAGAGGCGTAATGGTAGCAAAAGGGAGAATTGTCTGGGTTAGCGGCCCGGCAGTCAAGGCAGACGGCATGTCTGCGGCAAAGATGTATGAAACAGTCGAGGTGGGCGAATCAAAGCTCATCGGCGAAGTCATCAGACTGACAGGCGACGTTGCATTCATTCAGGTATACGAGTCCACGTCCGGTCTAAAGCCGGGCGAGCCGGTGGTCGGCACTGGCCAGCCACTTTCGGTGTTGCTGGGTCCGGGCATTATCGGCAAGATATATGACGGGATCCAAAGGCCACTCGATGAAATCGCGGCAAAGTCTGGCGCTTTCATCGGCAGGGGCGTTGTAACAAGCCCTGTCGACATGAAAAAGAAATACAAGTTCAAGCCCAGTGCGAAAAAGGGCGACCAGGTCGGCGCAGGCTCGATCCTTGGCACTGTCGAAGAGACCCCGCTGCTGACACACAGCATACTCGTCCCACCAAACCACCCTGGCGGCAAGCTGACAGACATTGCTGGCGAGGGCGACTATGACATCGAGCACATCATCGCAACCACCGAGAAGGGCGGCGAAAAAATCCCGCTAAAGATGTATCACAAGTGGCCGGTGCGCAAACCAAGGCCATATGCCGAGCGCTATGACCCGACAGTCCCACTGGTGACAGGCCAGCGCGTCATTGATACTTATTTCCCGATCGCAAAGGGAGGAACAGGCGCAATCCCCGGAGGCTTTGGCACAGGCAAGACAGTCACACTGCACCAGATTGCAAAGTGGGCAGACAGCAAGGTAGTCGTCTATATCGGCTGCGGCGAACGCGGCAACGAGATGACAGAAGTGCTTGTCGAGTTCCCACACCTTATCGACCCGCGCTCTAACAGGCCGCTGATGGAAAGAACGGTGCTTGTTGCAAACACTAGCAACATGCCGGTGGCCGCAAGAGAAGCGTCAATCTACACAGGCGTCACCATGGCGGAATACTATCGTGACATGGGCTTTGACGTGGTGCTTGTTGCAGACTCTACAAGTAGGTGGGCAGAGGCGCTCCGCGAAATGTCAGGCCGTCTCGAAGAGATGCCGGCAGAAGAAGGCTACCCGTCATATCTTGCGTCAAGACTCGCAGAATTCTACGAGCGCGCAGGCAGGGTAAGGGCTCTAGGGTCACCAGACAGGGCGGGCTCTGTCACGCTGGTAGGCGCAGTGTCGCCGTCAGGCGCAGACTTTACCGAACCAGTCACTACACACACAATCAGATTCATCAAAACCTTCTGGGCGCTTGACACAAGGCTTGCGTATTCGAGGCACTACCCATCCATCAACTGGATGCAGTCATACTCGGGTTACCTTGAAGACGTCAGCAAGTGGTGGAAAGAGAACGTCACAGGCGAATGGTACGATCTGAGGGCGGAATCATACCATGTCTTGCAGAGGGAAGACACGCTAAAGGAAATCGTCAGGCTGCTCGGCCCAGAAGCCCTGCCAGACGAAGAGAAGCTGGTGCTCGAAGTAGCTAGGATGGTCAAGATTGGAATTCTCCAGCAAAACTCGTTTGACAAGGTAGACACCTACTGCAGTCCAGAGAAGCAGGTAAAGCTGGTGAAACTGATGGTCAAGTTCTACAAGGAGGCGCAGAAGGCGCTCAAGGCAGGCACTCCGCTTGCAGATATCAGGGCGATGCCGATAATCCCGGCACTCTTGAAGGCCAAGTTCGAGGTTCCTGAAGAGCAGCTGAACAAGCTAGACGATCTGGACAAACAGATAGACAGTCAGTTCCAAAAGGCTGCTAGTGGCGCTGGTGCAACACAGGAGGCGAAAGTAGTTGCCTGAGACAGCTGGAGTAGAATACACAAAGGTAGCTGAAATCAAGGGCCCGCTCATGGTAATCGACGGCATCACAAAGGCGTCTTTTGATGAGCTGGTCGAGATCGAGACGGCCGAAGGCGAGCGCAGGCTCGGCAAGGTCCTCGAAGTAGGCTTTGGGAAGGCAATCGTGCAGGTGTTTGAAGGTACCACAGGCCTTACGATCACTGGAACAAAGGCAAAGTTCCTCGGCAAGACGATGGAAATGCCGGTTTCGCAGGAGCTGCTCGGCAGAGTATTTGACGGCCTTGGAAGGCCAAACGACGGTCTGCCCGACCCGATCGCGGACAAGTTCCTCGATGTCAACGGCGAGCCAATGAATCCAGAAAGGCGCGAATACCCGACATCATTCATCCAGACGGGTGTATCGGTAATCGACGGCATGCTGACCCTTGTAAGGGGGCAAAAGCTTCCAATCTTTTCCGGCTCGGGCATGCCGCACAACATCTTGGCGGCGCAGATCGCTAGGCAGGCGGCAGTAGTCGGGACAAAGGAAGACTTCGCAGTAGTTTTTGCGGCAATTGGTGTGCAGTATTCTGAAGCGCAGTATTTCAAGCGCAGCTTGGAAGAGTCTGGCGCACTCAGACGCTCTGTGCTGTTCCTCAACTTGGCAGACGACCCAGCAATCGAGAGAATCATCACACCAAGAGTTGCGCTCACTGTTGCGGAATACCTTGCATTCGACTTGGGCATGCACGTGCTTGCGATACTGACAGACATGACCAACTACGCCGAAGCGCTCCGTGAAATCAGCGCAGCCAGGGAAGAGGTGCCAGGCAGAAAGGGATATCCAGGTTACCTCTACACCGACCTTGCAAACAACTATGAACGCGCAGGCAGGATCAAAGGCAAGAACGGCAGCGTAACTCAGGTGCCCATCCTGTCAATGCCGGCAGACGACATCACTCACCCGATTCCCGATCTTACAGGATACATCACTGAAGGCCAGATCGTACTTGGACGCGACCTGTTCAGAAAGGGCGTCTATCCGCCGGTTAACGTGCTCATGTCGCTATCCAGACTGATGAAGGATGGAGTCGGCGAAGGCAAGACAAGATCGGACCACATGGAGGTAGGAAATCAGATGTACGACGCCTATTCAAGGGCGCAGGAAGTCAGAGCTCTTGCAGAAATCGTCGGCAGAGCAGGCTTGACTGGAGTCGACCTGAAATATCTTGACGCAGGCGACATGTTTGAACAGCACTTCTTAAAGCAGGCGCCAGACGAGAATAGGGCGCTTGACGAAACCCTCGGCAGAGCATGGGACGTGCTGTCAACCCTTCCAGAAGGCGAGCTGACCAAGATCAAGGAAAAGCACGTAAAGCAATACTACAAGGGCAAGTAGAAATGTCGTTTGGGAGAAGGGTCACAGCAACAAAGATCGAGCTAATCAAGATAAGGCGCTCGATGCAGGTTGCCAAGATGGTGCACAAGATTCTCGACGACAAGCGCGAAGTACTGCTAAAGAAAATAGACGAAATGATCGATGAAGCAAACAAGGCAAGGGAGGACATCTGGACGCCTCTCGGCGAAATTTATACCTCGGTATACCAAGCTTACATGAGCCTTGGCACTACCACACTTGAATCGGTATCCGATTCGACTCCTTCCGTGATGGAAGTCGACGTGAACGTCAGGCGCATCGTCGACGTTAAGATACCGACTCTTCAGGTCAAGACAAGGGAAGGTGGCCAGTCGCTGTCCTATGGTTTCATAGAAACAAATGCTTCAGTCGACAAGGCATCCAAGCTCATAAAGAACATGCTTCCGGGCATCTGCAAGGCGGCAGAATATGAAAATGCAATATTCAGCCTTGCAAAAGAGCTGGAGCGCACGCAAAAGCTGATCAATGCGCTGGAATATGTGATCATCCCGCAGTACCAAGACGCAATATACTTTATCAAAGCGACGCTTGAAGAGCGTGAACGGGAAGAATTCGTCAGGCTTAAGAAGGTTAAAGTAGTGCTTGATAAGAAGAAGGTAGCGGAAGCGGAGGCAACATCAAGATGACAGATTCAACTTTAGACTATTTCGAAAGGGCCAAGGCTGAGCTCAAATCAGAGCGCGACTCGATGGTTCAAAAGGTCAAGGAAGAGCTGGCCGCAAGCAAGCGCAAAGCACTCTCCAAGGCCTGACCTTTTTTCTCAAGCAGGCCTGTCACATATTTTATAACACCGTTTTATACAATATATCCCAGTGAAGCAGGAATGAAAAGCAATACTACCGTTGACACCGTGTTACTTCAACAGTTTCAGAAGGAGATATTGAGCAACGTCCCCCATCTGGAAGGAGCGGGTGTTGTCAACGCGACGCCCATGAAGGATATCACTGATGATTTGAAGGCATGTGCGAAGAATGTATTTAGCATAGACCTGACAGACAAGGAGCTGCGTGTTTTCGGCAAGTTTGATTCAAAGCTGCTTGCCGGCTCGATCAAGGCAAGACCTGCGATAAACATACTGCATGACGCCATCGCCACCGGCAAGGTAAGGCAAGGCCAGACGGTGTTCGAAGCTACTTCGGGTAATTTTGGGATTGCGTTGGGGCTCATCGGCAAAAAGCTCGGTATAAACGTCGTCACTCTGGTATCCAGAAAGCTTCAGGAAGGGGTGTTTGAAGAGCTTAGAAACGAGGACATCCGCATCCTCAACCTAGACATGGACATCTGCCCGGCGCCAGGGATGAAGGGAGACGCCAATCTCATGGCAGCCAAGGCAACCGCATGGAACGTCCGCTCACAGCTTGCCGAGCTGGGTTTTGATACCACG
>JBDZWB010000258.1:0-1740 GCA_040255975.1 Nitrosopumilales archaeon | reverse complement strand
CGGCAACGAGGTTTGCACACTCTACTAGACCTTGCTTTTTAGCAGACACACTTGGCTGCCTTATGAGCGTCTGGAGGTCGGAGACCAGTCCGGGCATTTCGGCATCCACGAGAGAGTTTATTGCACTCAATATGTCTGTAGAGGGTCTTCAATGTGAAAATAAAGGTTGCCTTTCTTCATCCAGAGCAGCATGCCTACCTGTGAAAATATTTCTAGAATTCTCTATCTATGGGTATTATATGGGTGTAGAGCCGCGCATTCTTGTCAGTAGGTGAGAATGTTAGGGGATAGCCGAGATGAGGGGACTGGCATTGAAGTCATTCGAGACCGAAATGCTATCCAGCGTCTATACTCCTCCCTTGTCCAATCAGCCAGGAGTGAGATCCAGCTCTTTCTCCCGACCACAAGCGCCTTCTTGAGGGAGGAAAAGATGGGGATCGTTCAGTCTCTCCTCGACGCGGCTAAGCGTGGAGTCAAGATTCGCTTTCTGACAGTGGCCAACGAAACGATTACCTTAAAGATGAAGGCAATGCTGACGAACAGCAGCCCTAACATCGAGGTAAGGCGGATTAGACACGCTGCAACATCGGGCGATCCTCATGAAGCTAGGACCAAGATCCTCGTAATAGATCAGCGAGAGTATCTGATAGTAGAGCTGAGCGATGACTCGAAGGAAACGTTTGTCGAAGCTGTGCGATCTGCAATCCATTCTACAACCAGATCTACTGTCAGGTCGTACCTTACTCTGTTTGACAACCTGTGGGAGCAATCAGATCTATATGAAAAACTGGAGGCGCACGAAAAAATGCAGAAGGAATTCATCAATATCGCGGCTCACGAGCTTAGAACTCCGATCCAGCCAATACTTGGTCTGGCAGAGATGCTGGAGGAAGAATTTTCATCTGGAGCTGAAGTATCAACGATCAAGAAGGAAGATTTGGCTCTGCTTGTGCGCAACGCAAGAAGACTGGAATATCTGGCCCAGTCAA
This sequence comes from Nitrosopumilales archaeon, assembly GCA_040255975.1. Lineage (GTDB taxonomy): Archaea > Thermoproteota > Nitrososphaeria > Nitrososphaerales > Nitrososphaeraceae > Nitrososphaera. The sequence goes on along the minus strand of JBDZWB010000258.1, from coordinate 751 downwards.
TTCTCGAGGTCTCTAGAATCGAGAGCAATTCTTTCAGCCTGAACAAGGAAAAGTTTGACATCCGTGAAAAGATAAGGAACTTGATTGCAGACGTGAAGATACTGACCGCGATGAGCGAGCACGTGAAAATTGAAGTCGCAATTCCTGAACCGATTCTTGTGGAGGCCGACAGGACAAGGATATACGAAGTCATATCAAACCTTGTACGAAACGCGATAAAGTTTACAGATGAAGGAACGATTATCGTAACTGCGCAAAAGCACGACGATGAAGTGGTCATTGAAGTAAAGGACTTTGGAAAGGGAATCGATGCCGACATTATGCCAAAGCTGTTCTCAAAGTTTGCCACAAAGTCGAATCAGGGAACAGGCCTTGGCCTTTTCGTATCCAAGAAAATAGTGGAGGCGCACGGTGGCAGGATTTGGGCAGAGAACAACAGGGATGGAAAGGGCGCTACTTTTTCATTCACTCTGCCATTACCTGAGTGCAAAAACTAAGTACTGGACATCATTGAGATGGGTCGACAAAGATCCTTATCCTGTCGCGACCTGTAATCATGAAAGACGAGTTTTCACGCTCTGAAACATCCACGATGATGCTGTACAGGACCCAAGCACTAAAGACCAATGCGATTATCGCAGGGATTACAAGCAAGACCCAAATTCCAGCTGCCATGTGTTCTGTAGTTAGTTAGGGCTGTTCGGGATAAAAAACCAATCTCCGGATGGAGCATTTATAACCATCCTGAAGC
>JBDZWB010000093.1:0-6532 GCA_040255975.1 Nitrosopumilales archaeon | reverse complement strand
TGCTAATTGAAAAGTCCTCCAACAACTCTAAGCTCAGTCTTTACAACGACAGTCTTTCCCTGATAGAGTCGGAATTGTTTGCAGACCTTTACACGCTTAACTTTCATCTGCAGACACTTGCGAAAAAACACCGTATCGAAAAGGGGTTGTTGGTAGTGCACGACAGAGATCGCAATACGGTAAAACTTTCGATCGCAGAGAACGAAAATTCGTTCTTTGTCAGCTAGACCTATAGTTTCTCAGGGCAACTGCGACCTTTATTACCGTGTGACAGGCTGGGCATTCGGCCCAATTGCGCCCACCAAAATACATCCATTCGTTGCCGCACTTTGTATAGGTGCATTTTAGCCATCTTCCTCTTGGAATCTTTTGCCAGTTGTCTTGCAAGGGCTTTCTGGCTCGACGCGCTGAACGGGGTTTTCCCTTGGAGCTTAAGAACGGCAACGAAAACATAGTTCGACCTGCCCTGCTAAAGATATTGCGATTATATGTTGATATCAACATATGTAGATGTATTTTTTTAGCGCCGTCCTCATGCAATCTATGTGAGAATTGTCTATAACTAAATGGGTGACAAGTCTTATATATGTCACGTCTGTATGCCTTAAGCTAATGAACAAGGCAATCGTTGCAGGTTTGGCTGCCGGTGTTCTTGTAGTAGGACTGATTTTGAGCCCAGTTTTCTCTGGGTTCCCCCTATTTACAGCACAGGCAGACCATGCAGGCGGTCACAAGAGCTTCACTTTGATTGCAGATGAGATGGAAGTACAAGTAGCACCAAACAATGCATTGCATCCAGGCGGAATTACCTACAGGGCCATGGTTTTCAACGGAACTATTCCTGGTCCGGTAATATCCGTACATCAGGGCGACACTGTAGAAATGACTCTGGTAAATGAGGGTCAAGTAATTCACAGCATTGATTTTCATGCAGCAATGGGTCCAACTCAAGTATTGTCAGGCAATGTCGCAGCTGGTGAAAGCAAGACTTGGACATTTGAAGCCCCTAACGCAGGATTCTTCCTATACCACTGCGGTGCTGACGGCTTGAACGGCGTATGGGAGCACATTGCAAACGGCATGTACGGTGGCGTTGTGGTGCACCCACACAATGAAAAGCCAGCCAAGGAATTCTATGTCTCCTTTGGTGAAATCTACAACAGTGCCGATAAGGGCATATTTGCAGGTACCAATGGTACAACAGGTTCCTTTGATATCGGCAAATTCCTTTCCCAAGACCCTGACCTTATTCTGACCAACGGTATGGCTCACAAGTATGTGCCGTCGATAGGACAGCAGGCTCAGATTACTCTGAACCCTGACGCAGAAGTGTTCAAGGTCAAGCCGGGCGAGCTGACTAGATGGTATATTCTGGCACCAGGACCAAATGAAGGAGTATCATTCCACTTCATCTCTGGACAGATAGATGTTCATGACGGCTCAGTCAAGAACAGATATGGCACACAGGCATTAAATGAAGAGACATGGTGGATTCCTGTAGGATCTGGTTCTGTGTTTGAAACAGTCTTCCCGGAGGAGGGCATCTATGTTGGCGTTGACCACAACATGGCACACGTAGTAAAGGGTGGAGCATTCGCTGTCCTTGCAACTCCTGATGCAACCGACGACGACCATCCAGAAGGAACGTATGTCATGTCGATAGAAGACCACATGATGGGCTAAAAGCCCTTCATTCTTTTTCCTTCTTTTTTCTTTTTACCACCAAAAAGCTTTTCTATACATTATCTTGCAATAATTGCATTGGCTAAGCGTCAGTTTACAATAGACACGGGAAAAGAACAGATCCCAGTCGAGGGCCAAGTGCACAAAAACGTTGCCGTGAAATACCTGATGAAGAGGCGCAGGTCGCTATTGATGACGAAGAATCCCGAAAAGGTCGAAAAACTATGGTCAGATCTACCTAAAAAAATCAAGATAATAGGGAAGCAACTGACCCGTGAATACAAGATCAACTGGGAAAGAGTCGGTACCCAAGACTATGAGGGCTCCCGCTTTGTCTTTACACTGGACGACCTTGGCGAGAAAACAACCAAGAAATAGCTATCTATTTTTCTCCAGTGTCAGGGATGATAAGGCCGCCGATCTGGCTGTAGGTCTTTAGGAACTGAATGCCCTTTGACGTAGTCTTGTACGTCTGTGTTCCCTTCTCGAATTCAAGCAGACCGTTTTCCACGAGCACCGAAAGGTACTCCTTTAGCTGGGCGTACGACAGGTATGCCTTGTACATGATCTTGGTCTTTGTCGCGCCGCCGTTAGCAGCTTCAAGTATCTGCGAAACAATATCCGTTCTGCTTCTGTATTTCATGTTCATCTATTAAGAGACTAACCATTATAAAAATTGCAAGCATTGATTTAGCATAACATTGTTCTATACAAACGATTTTATCGGCACCTTACACCCAATAGGGTGTTGAACAGCATCAATTTTGTCGTCCTCGGCGACTCTAGCATCGCGGCCCAGCTTGGGAAAAAGGGAACTGCGACTGACATTGTAATTTATGACCGTAAGACGGCAGATACTGTTTACACGTGGACCGCGCCTACCACATTTCCAGACAAGATACAGCCACTGCTGCAGGCAGTCAACATCGCCGAGTATGCAATACTTAACGTCAGCAAGCTCGACAAGTATCTTGGAGAACAGGTGATGGCACTTGACGCAGTCGGACTTGCGGACGGATTTGTGATGCATTCATACGATGTCGACAAGGAGAAGCTAAGGACGCTGCTCAAGGGGACATCCCTTGCCAATTACCAGTTCCTCGAATCTGCTGACCAGCTAAAGCAGGAAATGGGCAAGCTCAAACCCAAGAGTTCAGACGGTCCCGTCATGATCCCGGTCGACCACGCCTTTGACGTAAAGGGCGTGGGAACGGTCGCGCTGGGGGTGATCAAGCAGGGCACGGTCAAGGCCTATGACGATCTCGTGCTGTTGCCAGGTAAAAAGAGCGTACTTGTAAAGTCGATACAGATGCACGACGATCCTGTCGAAAGCTCTTCCAGCCCTGCAAGGGTCGGGCTTGCAATCAAGGGGCCGGCGGCCGACGACATTTCCAGAGGTGACGTGATATGTGCGCCAGATGCGGTCAAGGTTTCGTCAGGCACTATTTCGGTAAGGTTTGCAAAGAGCCCATTCTTCAAGGGCGACCTGCCCGAGAACCACACATACATGGTCTCTGTAGGCATGCAGGTAAAGACTGCCAAGATAAAACTTGAAGGGGAGACGCTGCAGGTCACGCCGGAAAAACCGCTGGTATATGCGCAGGGACAGACACTTGTTTTGCTCAAGCCGGACAGCCAAGGACCGAGAATAGTGGGGAAAGGGTCGATGCAATAGCCTTGCCAGCGGCACGCCGGGTCCATCCAGAAAAAAAGGGGATCAGGGTGCTTGGCATCGCAGAAAGTTTCAAGAAATCTGGCAAAAAGTCGACTCTGGCAGGTATAGTAATGCGGCGCGACTTGGTGATAGACGGCATGGCTTTTAGCAGCGCAACGATAGAGGGCGATGACGCTACCGACGCCATAGTCTCGATTCACGGGTCGCTTGCAAGGGACGATATCAACTGCATAATGCTCGATGGGCTTGTCATCAGCATGTATAACATCATTGACGGCGAAAGGGTAGCGAAGGAGACGGGACTTCCCGTACTCGCCATCACTTTTAAGGACTCGAAGGGCCTTGAAGACAGCATAAAGTACCGCTTCAGGAACTGGCAGGACAAACTAGAACAATATCAAAAGCTGGGCGAGCGCGAGAAAGTGACGCTGAAAACCGGCAAGAGCCTGTTTATACGATGCTGGGGCTTGAGCCAGAAAAGGGCAATCGCGATCCTGAACTCATTCACCCTGCAGGGGTCGGTTCCAGAGCCGGTAAGAGTCGCCAAGATTGCCGCCCGGTCGCATGCCAATGCTTTAAATTAGAACTTCTGAAAAGTAACCCGTGTGGTGGGGTGGCAGAGCGGCCATGCGTTCGCCTGCAGATCGCACGAGCGGTTAGCGAATTTATAAGGGTTCGAATCCCTTCCCCACCTTTCAAATTTTCCAGATTGGCAGACACATACATATTCGCGCTACACTGCAATCATGGCGTGCGCACCTTCCGGCACAACTTTACCGTTAATGTGGACATTGAGAAGGTGTGGAAGTTTTACACAGACATCAACCACCTAAAGATTATTTCACCCCCGCGGATGCAGATCCAGCTTGTCAAGTCGACCCACCAGCAGTTAGTGGCAGGCTCTGAAGTTTGGCTTACCGGAATACTTATGACAAGAAGCAACTGGCATTCCAAAATCACCAAACTTGACCCCTATGAATACGTCGATGAAATGCTTACGGGCAGATTTAGAATTTGGAAGCATCTGCATGCCTTTCGCAAGCTGGGTGACAAGACTACTGAAGTCATTGATGAGATCGACTTTGAGCTTCATTACGGATGGCTCGGGAGACTTTTTGAAGGCTATGTCTACTCGCAGTTGGAAAAGATCTTTGAACACAGAAAGCAGGCCACGATAAAGGCTCTGGAAAGCTAGATCACTTTGACGGACTTTGCTAGCCTGCAGGCAGACTTTACGTCCAACTTGACCTTGCTGAGGATCGTGTACCTGTCAGGCCTGAGCGACTGAGCCGCCACAAGCGCCTTTACAACATGCTCTTCGCTTAGCTTGATCTGTTTTGCCTTGGTCGGCGCGCCGACATTTTCAAGGGTCTCCACAACCTCTTCCCAGTCTAGGCCGTGCAGCTTTGCCATCATTATCGTGCCGATGCCAACGCGCTCGCCGTGCAGACCGTAATTAGGGCCAGCGACATATTCTATTGCATGGCTGAATAGGTGTTCTGCGCCAGAGCACGGCCTGCTGCTTCCTGCAATGCATGCGGCAACGCCGGCACTGATCAAAGCCTCGACTATCGTGCGGATGCTGAACTGGCTCTTTCGTTTCAATTTCTCTGACTCGTCAAGTATGATCTTGGCGCTCATGTACGCAAGATTTGCCGCATAGCTTCCAAAGTACTCGCCCTTTTCGTCACGAGCAAGCTCCCAATCTTTGACCGCAGTTATCTTTGCCACCAAGTCGCCACATCCGCCCGCAAGAAGCCGTGGTGGCGCTTGGGACATCAGATGCGTGTCCGCGACTACTCCTATGGGAGTGCTTGTCTTTATCGAGTGGGGTTTGTCGGTGCCTCTGACCGACACAAAGGGGCTTGAAATGCCGTCATGCGATGCGGATGTCGGCACGCTCAGAAACGGCCTGCCTATCTTGAACGCAGTCATTTTCGCAACATCCACCGAGCGCCCGCCACCAAATCCAATGACGGTACTTGGCTGCTCTGTTATCTTTTCTTGCAGCCTTGCGACCGTTTCCATAGACGCGTCGCTAACGACATGCCACGAGCTCTTGAGCCCTGCCTTGTCAAGCGACGCAACACATTCGCCGCCTGCCCTTGCCTTGACCACCGCGCCTGTCACGATTGCCACCCTGTCGGCTCCGGCGTCAAGCGATCTGACGAGTGAGCCTACCTGAGAAACGACGCCTTCTCCTATGAGTATCTTCCTTGGCAATTCCATCAGGTGGGTCGGCGTAGAAGTCAATTAAAAAAGACCTGCACAGGGGAAATAATAAATCTTGTACAGCTATGCGCTGTTCCCTTCTTCCTCTGCGCCAGAGTCCATATCGCCGCTTTCTTCAGGCTCTGCAGCCGGTGCCTCAGTCATTGCTCCATCAGCGGCTGCTGCAGCCTGACCAGCGACTTCTGCAGTTGCATATCCTCTTCCAACCTTTGTTATCCTTATCTTGACATTGTCGCCCACATTGGTGCCCGCGACAAAGATCACAAGACCTTGTACTCTTGCCACACCACTATCGCCCCTCTTGCTCATGGATTCGATCTTTACGTCATATTCTTCTCCAACTCGCACAGGCGACGGCTTGAATGGCCTTGGACCGCCAAACCTGTTTCCTCCAAACCTTCTGCCTCCACCACCACCGCCGCCATAACCTCCTCTGTAACCGCCACTACCACTACTGCCTCCGTAACTTGAACTGTCTTCCAAATTGGATCGCTTTGTATACTAAAACCGGTTAAGTATTTCAACTTTATTTCCTCTCGGCGGTACAAGCCAAATATTTAATACTGGCATGTGTCGAAGGAACCTCATAACTCGGCTTGCGCCGTTAGTTTGACACTTCAAGGATTTGCATTCATGCAGCGTAAATCGCCTTACCCTGAATCTACAAGCCAGAACATCATGGCAGTAATACTGCAGAGTCTGCCGCAAGAGTCAGGCCTGACCAAAATAGAGTACGAAGGTCCGAGAATCGCACTCTACTCCAAGAATCCAAGCTACCTGCTGCAGAATAGTCAGGTAGTATCAAACATGGTCAACACGATAAAAAAGCGGATTGTCATACGCACCGACGAATCAATAAGAAAACCAGAGCAAGAGGCCGCTAGAATAATTTCAGAAACCATACCAAAAGAGGTCGGCATTGTTGGCACGTTCTTTGACGCA
>JBDZWB010000092.1:0-6547 GCA_040255975.1 Nitrosopumilales archaeon | reverse complement strand
TGGCAGAGCATCTTGCGCGCCGGCGGAGAAAGGCAGCCGCGCTGGTGCTTAGAGAAATACACCCAGAGTACGTCATGCCCCTTGGAGTGTGGCAGATAAGGGAAGGCGTGCGCGAAGCGCTCAAAGGGCCGGTGCAGAAATTCGAAACCATCGAGCAGGCATTGTCGTTTGCATGCGAGGGCATGTCGCTTTCAAGGCAGGAGGTGGCGAAAGAGAGCCGGCTCTGGCACACCTTCAAGAGTCAGACGAGGATCACCGACTTTGCATAATTCCCAAAGGGTCATATATTACCGCTGCACAGTTTTGCTGCAATGAGCGAAGCCCTCCCTGACGGCGTCAAGTACCAGGTACCGATCAAGCAAGTGGAAAAGTCAGTCAAGATGACCGCTGAGGCTAAAGCAGAGCTCCAGAGCTCAGGCATGATGGACGAAAAAGGCAAGCTGAAGATCAAAGGCGTCAGCCCAAAGATGATAAAACGCATGAAGCTTGAATCTGTCGACTGCCCTGTCCTGAAACAAGAGATCGGCTTCCTGCAATGCTATGTGTGCAAGAACTTTCACAGCCGCATATCTGGAAAGGTCTACTGCAAGGGCGAGCCGCTGTAGCACACATTTTTTTACAACAAACTTCATAAATCCTACTCGTTGTGCAATTGTCAAGCGTGAGTTCGCAACCAAAGGAAGCAGCGGGAATAACTGTAAAAAAGAACGAAGATTTTAGCGAGTGGTATACACAGGTCGTCCTCAAGGCAGGCCTTGCTGACTATGCTCCTGTCAAGGGGTTCATTGTCCTGCGCCCCTATGGATATGCGATCTGGGAATCGATAAGAGACATCCTGGACAGCCGGTTCAAAGAGACAGGTCACCAAAACGGCTTTCTACCGGTGTTGATCCCAGAAAGCCTGCTCTCAAAGGAGGAGGACCACTTTGCAGGCTTTACTCCTGAAGTATTCTGGGTCACAAAGGCCGGCGACAACGACATGGGCGAAAAGCTTGCGCTGCGGCCAACCTCTGAAACACTTGCGTATTCAATATTTTCAAAGTGGATAACCAGTTACCGCGACCTGCCTCTAAAGATCAATTTCTGGAACACGGCGCTGCGGGCAGAGATCAAGGCAACCAAGCCCTTCATCAGGACATCAGAATTCCTCTGGCAGGAGGGCCACACGGTCCATGCGACGGAAGAAGACGCTGAAAAGGAGGTCATGATGATTCTGGACATCTACAAGGACCTGATTGAAAACTACCTTGCAGTGCCTGCCGTCACGGGTTTCAAGAGCGACAGCGAAAAGTTTGTCGGGGCAAAATACACCACTACCCTGGAAGGGCTGATGGCAGACGGCAGGGCGCTCCAGATGGGCACGTCGCACCACCTTGCGCAGAACTTTTCGAAGCCGTTTGAGATCAAGTACTTGGGCAAAGACACCAAGGAGCACTTTGCATGGCAGACTTCGTGGGGAGTCTCGTGGCGGCTCATAGGCGCGCTGATAATGGTTCATGGTGACGACAAGGGGCTCGTCCTGCCTCCCAAGATTGCGCCGATACAAGTGGTCATTGTGCCCATACACAAGGACAAAGACGCCCAGATGGTTAAGGAAAAGGCCGCCGAAATAGAGTCCGAGCTGAAAAAGACAGGCATCAGGGCGCACATGGACGGGCGCGACGAATACACGTCGGGATGGAAGTTCAACGAATGGGAGATGAAGGGCGTCCCGCTCCGCATAAACATCGGCGCAAGGGACATCGATAAGGGTCAGGTAGAGTTTGTCCGGCGCGACACTAAGGAAAAGGCTCCGGGTGACCGCGCAAAGCTGGTGGATGGGACAATTTCGCTTCTTGCCAGCATTCAGGCAAACCTCTACTCAAGGGCAAAAGAGTTTCTAAATCAGAACATTTTCAGGCCGGCCACATACGACGAGTTCAAGTCGACAATAGAGGGCAAGGGCGGGTTCATCCTGGCAGGCTGGTGCGGAAGGCAAGAGTGCGAAGACAAGATCAAAAACGACACGGGCGCAGACATCAGGGTGCTGCCGTTTGACCAGAGCGAAAAGCAGGACAAGTGCATCTACTGTGGGCAGGAAAGCAAGAAGGCAGCGATATTTGCAAGGGCATACTAATTGGTGACCCTTGAAGAGCTCTTCCCACTTGACCCAAGCCTTGGATACCTCGGCATACTGATAATCAGCTTTGTGGCAAGCCTGGTGCCGTTCATCCCCATTCCATATTTTCCACTTCTCATAACAGCATCGTTCAATAGCAACTTCAATCCGCACCTGATCGCGCTTATCAGCGCGGCAGGCATAGTCGCAGCAAAGACGATAATATTCTTCATCAGCTATTATGGCCGCAAGATTCTGAGCGACCAGACAAAGAGCAGGATGCGACCCCTGCAGAACCTTGTAAGCCGGTACGGCTGGCCCGGCGCATTCATTGCGGCCGCGACGCCTATACCCGACGACATTGTCTACATCCCGCTTGGCCTTGCCAAGTACAGCCCATGGAAGTTTGCGACGGCGACATTTGCAGGCAAGATGGTGATGAACGAAGCGATAGTGTGGAGCTCGATCTTTCTTGGCAAGCCGTTTGTGGACAGCGTGCTTCAGGACACCACCGACCCGACAATGCTGATAATATTTGCCGTGGCGAGCATCGCAGCGCTTGGAGTCGTCATCTACTATTCGCTGAAAATAGACTGGGCAAAGATAATTGGAAGGTGGTTCCCATGGGCCTTGGAGGACAACAACAATAATGAAAAAGAAGACGATGACGACAAGAAGGATATCTAGGCAATCTTTCTGTCTGACCCGACGCCTCTTTTCAGTTCCAACTCGACATAGTCCTCGTTCATTCCAGTGACGCAGTCGGTGACTACTGCCTTGACCGGCTGGAAGTGTATCTTGCCCCGGGGAATCCTGTTTTCTTTCTGCATCGCAAGCAGCCGCGCTTCGATGCCGTTCTTGTGGTCCCCGCACACTACTGCAAGCATGTACTCGCCTTCATCAGACTTGACCGAAACGACGTACTCTGGTACAAGCTGACACCCCTCTCCATCAACCTTTGCAGAGCAGTGTTCGGGTAAAAGCACGGTCATTGCTTGCAGTCAAAGCAATATAACAATAACTGAGCCTCCATTTATAAAACGGTAAGATGTTCTCTTGCCAGTATATGGGTAGTAGAAGGAGAAAGACTCTTGCCCGGCCGGCTAGAAGCACTAGGAGGGTGGACGGGCGCTGTCCAAAATGCACCACGATTGTCAAGTTCAATGTGTCAGGTCCCGTCGGGGACGAGATCTATGAATGTACTGGCTGCATGTCAAAGTTTCACATCGACGAGCTCTGACCCAAAGACCGACGCTGCCTTTACAATGCCTGAGGCTAAACTAATTTTTTGCCGTCCGCCTGAACGACACTTCCTGTTCGCTCTCTAGTTGTATAGTCGTATGCGTGATATTGTAGCGCTCTGCAAGCACGGCATTTATGTCAGTTAACAACTTGCTTGACTGGCTCAGCATCTGGTCGCGGACCACGACGTGACCACTGAGTGCGTTCATTCCAGTCGATATTGTCCATATGTGGAGGTCGTGGACGTCGACCACGCCGTCCAATTGCTTCATAGTAGCGACTACCTGCTGCATGTCAAGCTCTCTGGGCGCGCCCTCTAGCAGGATGTGTGTGCTTGTCCTTACTATGCCGTATGCGCTTCTGGCAACAAGACCTGCTATCAAAAATGCCACGAGCGGATCGACTATCGTGATGCCTGTGTATAATGCAACAAAGCCGGTGACGATCACTGCGACAGACGACACTGCGTCGTATATGACGTGCACGAACGCGCTCTGGACATTGATGCTCTTGCCGGCATGCTGCTTTAGAAGCAGCATAACCACTATGTTTCCTGCAAGCCCGATCCCGGCCGCTGCAAGCATTAGTGGCGTGTCTATGATGCGTGGTGACATGACACGCAAGACTGCTTCATACAGGACCCACACCGAAATGGCAGCAAGGGCAACGCCGTTTGCCAGCGCAGCCAGAACCTCTGCCCTGTGGTAGCCAAAAGTCATGACTCCCGAATGGCTCTTTGCAGCCATAGTTATCGCAAAGAGACTGAGGCCAATAGCCATCACGTCTGTGAACATGTGCACCGAGTCGCTTACAAGTGAAATGCTGTTACTCAGGATGCCGCCCACGACTTCGACGACCGCTATTGATGCGGTGACTGCAAGCGAGAACATCAGCAGCCTCCTTGGCTGCTGAAGGTTGATTGACACGTGGATAATAGACGCTTTTCCGTATTTACGCCTTGTTTTCGCTTATCTGCGCAAGCGGTACCTGCGATGGGTTCTTGTATTTCACGACCTGAGACGCACCCTCTTTCGGATACACTCCGTAAATGAGCGCGGCCTTTGCCACGGTGGAATCCTTGAGCGTAACCATGATTATCTGGTTGTCCTTTGAGCGTTCAAGAAGCACCTTTGAAAGGCGCTCGGTATTTTGCGCGTCAAGGTGGGCGTCGACCTCGTCCATAAGATAGAATGGTGAGGGTTTTAGGGACTGGAGCGCAAGCAGGAACACCGTGGCTGCAATGGTCTTTTCTCCGCCTGAAAGGGCGGTTGACTCGCGTGGAACTGTCTTGTTCGGGAAGCGGACTAGCAGCATTACGCCGCTTGCGAAAATGTCGGCAGGGTTCTCTATCTCCATCCATGCCGCACCGCCTGTCATTTTCTCAAACGTGGTCCTGATGTCCGCGTCGACCTTTTGGAATGCCTCCATGAAGACCTTTTCCTTCTCCTTTACAATCTCTGCAATGAACGACACGATGGAATTGCGTTCGCTTTCAAGCTGGTTGCGCCTGGTGGACATGCCTCTGTAGCCGTCCATCACCTGAACGTATGCCTCGTCGGCACGCAGGTTTATCCTTGACTTGACTTCTTCGTATTCGTCAGAAAGATCTTTTATTGCCGATCCAACGTCCATTGCGTCAAGGAGGTTCTTGTAGCCGAGCCAGACAAGATCGTTTGTCTGCCGGGCCTCTTGTTCTGTCAGGTCCGCGACATCTTTTCTGAGCAGCGCAGATTCGCGCTCTATGATGTTGTGCTCCTTTGACAATCTTCTTTCGTTCTCTGCAAGCGCCTTAATCTTGCGTTCGTATTCTTGCAGCACGCTGTATGCGCTGCCGGAGGAATCGATTATCTGCTGCTCCTGGTCCCTGAGGCCCTTCAGCTCTGCCTCAAGCGACTGGGACTTGTTCCGCAATTCTTCTATCTGGCTTTTCCTCTGTTCAAGCTCCATGGCAAGCCGTTCCTTTTCGATGTCCATCTCGCCCAGCTGGCGCGTGTCGAGCTCGAGCCTTCCCTCCAGCCCACCAAGCATCGAAGTCGCCTGACCAAGCTCAATGTTTGCAGAGTCGACAGCCTTGATTATCTGGTTGCGCTCTACACTCTTGGCGGCAAGCTCGCTCTTGCTTGACGGCTCGTCGCCAATGCTCTGCAGCCTTGCCGACAGCCTGTCAATCGCTGGGACCAAAAGCTCCAGCCTCCTTGCGTGCCTTGCGAGCTCTGCGGACAACACGTCCGCTTCTGACTGGAGAACCTGATTGCCTGCGGCAAACTGCGACATCGACTTTTCCTTTGCACCCACAGCTTCTCGCTCGGAAGCGATCCTGCTCTCCAGATTGCCTATGCCAAGCTCAAGCCTGACCTTTTCGGCCTCGCTGGCGCTGATGCGCTCGGCAATCTCTTGCATCTGCAAGTTCTTTTTCTCTACCGTCTTTGACAGCTTGGCAAGCATCTCACGTAGCTCCTCCACAGAATCGCCAAACAGGATGGCCTTTGTCATGTCGGTTATCTTTCCTCCAAAGTCAAGCGACATGGAGCCGCCTGCAGGCTCGAACAGCTCGCCCTCTACCGAAACTGTTCTGTAGCCCTGTCTTGCCAGCATGAACGCACTGGATGAGTTCCTAACAAGCAGAGTATCTGAGAATAGAAATGCTGGCAGCCTGCCGTAATCTGACTGCACAAAATCCGACAGTCTCCCTATAACATTGACGTCGTCATCTGGGATGTCGCGGTTTTCCTTGAACTTGCTTACCACATCTAGCGGTATTATCCTAAGGCGCGGGAGTTTGCGCTCCTTTGCGTAGGCAGCTATCAGGATCATTGATTTGATGTCGTCAACCACAAATGCCTTCATCCATTCAGAACCTGCTGCAAGAACGGGGCGTTCATAGGTCTTGTCCCACATTATCAGGTCATGCACCAGCCCCCTAATGCCAAACTTGTCTTTCTCCTTCATCAGCTCTGCTATCGCGAAATCCTCGCTCATTGCGTTCTTGGCGGCGCTTGCGCGCTCTTCAAACTTTGTAGCAAGGCTCTCCGCCCTGATAAGCAGGCTTGCAGAGCCTGCAAGCTCTTTTTCAAGGCTTGATTTTGTCTCTGCAAGCTCGGCCAGCAGTCCTGTTATGTCCTGCAGCTTTTTACGATCGGATTCGAGCGACGATTCCATCTCTGATATTCTGTTCTTTGTTGATTCAATTTCTGATTTCAGAGAGTC
>JBDZWB010000091.1:0-6549 GCA_040255975.1 Nitrosopumilales archaeon | reverse complement strand
TTTCGTGCGACGGTCGTCCAGTTTGGTCTAGGACATCAGATTGCCAATCTGGTAACCCGGGTTCAAATCCCGGCCGTCGCATTCTTCATCATTTCCTTCACATCCATATTCTCGAGTTTGTCTATCTCTTTGTCGAACCATGCCTCTACCTCTTCAGGGTTTGTCCTCACCTTTGCCCTTGCCTCCTCCAGTTCGGTCTTTCTCGCCCTTGCCATTTCCTCCAGCTTTGGCACATAGGCCCCTGCCGCGCTTTCCATCAACCGGTCCATGAATTTGTCCAGCATTCTAGATCAGTCCGAATAGAACTCGCAGCAGGATAATGAGCACTATGATGCCCAACACGACCCACACGATAGTCCAAATCATATGGCGGACATTGAGTGACAAATAATATAAGCAGAATCCAATAATCGTCTAGATCCGTTTCGATCTTCTATAATTTTTAAATATCATTGGCTGCTTCCGCAGGCGCAGAAACCAAACTCGTCGATCCTCTTGTTGCACGTCGGGCAGCGCTCTCCGTATTCGACCTCCCATGCGTGCTTGCCGTACATCTGGTAGTGTGTGTCTATCTCCAGAGGCACTCCTTGGTCGTCTTTTTCAGGCTTCTTCTTGTGCTCTGCCACAGGTAAGATTGCGCAACGGTGTGTTATTAACCGTGCTTTTTGGCGTTTGATTTGATAATTTCAAGGGCCTTTTCAGCGGCGTCCTTTTTTGGCAGCTGGATCATGAACACGTTCTGTGAATTCGTATATGATGATGAATCGGGTGCAAGTGAGATCAGGCCGCTCTCCGCCAAGGCTTCAAAGAACTCGATCATGTCGTTTGCATAGAGCAAATAGTTTTCCTCAAAATCAGTGCCGGCGAATTTGATCTGCACGTCTACAAAGACGTCCTGCCCGTCGTAAAAGATGTCAAGAAGCGTGTCGGCTCGCACCTTTTTTCCGTACACTTTCTGCAGCATTTCTTCATATGTTTTCTGGCTGAGCAATATGCACGGAACTTTCGAGCCGGAAAATTCTACCAAAGTGGCCCCCTCCTTGTGCAGGTTGGCCTTGAACTCATCAAGCGTGGTAAAGTTTCTCTTGGGCATCTACTGGTGTTCCCTTATTGTTTCGGTGAAATAATCTTTAAGTTCTATGCTCTTCTGCATCTTCTTATAGACGTGCTCGTGTGCACCGCACAGGTAGAACGGTGTCTGTGCGGCATGGAAGGCATCGTACGTCCTGTTCCCCTTTACCAGTTCGAGCTGCACCACAAATTCCGCCCTGTTGCCGCAGATGTTGCACTGAAAGCTCGGATCTTCTATCCCGCTTTCTCCCACGATAGCTAATAGCGCTTCTCTCATAAAACAATTTACGCTCTCGCATTGTCGATCATTGGATCACGATTATTTTTATAGCCCGCAAAGCATCATAGCACACATATTATGAATGCAAGCAGGGCTCTCTCAAAATCCGCTGAGGAGGCTCTCAACGCTCTGGGCAAGCCATCTATGCGGTCAATAGTGTGGCATATGAGCGAGAACGGCGTCGACCTGACACCCGACAATTTCAACATCAACAAGTTTGCCGCATTGTTGAGAGGGCTCTTGGGCGAGGGCTCTGAAACAGTGCTGAACATGATTTACACGAACTTGTGCAGGCATTTGAAAATCAACCCGCAAGCTGATCTAGACCTTCCTGCACTTGAAAAGATCAACCGCATCCTTGAAGCAAAAAAGTTGAGTTAGATGCAACGTAATGCGTTCGATCCTGCATGGGTCCGCAAGAGGCTTATCCTTACGCTCGCTATATCCATCGCCATAGCCAACTCTTTTATCATATTTCCAGACAATGAAAGCAGGCCCTTTTTTACAAACTGGACGATAAATGCTGCGGCAGGTGTCGCACTTGGCATGTCGTTGCTAGTAGTGTGGCGGCAAAAGCTAGACGGACTTAACGGCAGAACATATGCCGCGTTTGCTGCAGGGCTGGGGCTGTGGTTTGTTGCCGAAATACTCTGGACCTATTTTGATCTGTTTACTGGCATAGAACCATTCCCGTCGCTTGCGGACGCATTCTGGATTGCAGGTTATGCACCGTTTGCATACCATCTCGTGACGACTTACAAATTCTTTGGTCAGGTCGTCAAGCCGCATGTGATAATAATCGTGTCCATCGCCGTCGGGCTGTTTGTAGGCCATACGGCCACTCTAGTTTTCGACGTTGGCTCTGCCACTGGTGAAGAATCTATTGCATTGATCGTATCAATCACATATCCGGTGCTGGACGCAGTCCTGATTGTGCCGGCTGTAATAGTTCTTGCATCTCTGCGCCGCGGCAAGCTCACGGCCACCCCCTGGATGATTCTGGCGTCCTCGCTACTAATTGTTGCAGCTGGCGACAGCGGGTTTGCCTACTATGAAGCGGCAGGCATGGAGGAAGAGATATGGGTTTGGGACCTGCTCTTTTGCACGTTCTATATCTCGATAGCGGCAACCCTGTTCTGGCACTACAGGTTCTTCATCTACCACGAAAATAAGGTAAAGAGGATCTGGCAGGAAGAGAACCGCTAGCAGAGCCTTATCGACTTTGCTAAAAGAATCGCTCGCTGCGAGTCGTCCTGCTGCATTTCGTTGTTCTTGTACTTGTTGCTGAAATAGATCAGATCTATCATCTTGCACCGGTCGATGTTGACAAGCGTGCTCCCGTTGGTTCCGCCAGTTGTGTTGGCGTTTGTCAGTATTACCAGCTTGTCCACAAAGCCCGTTGACTTTAGCGTGTTGGATATCTGTTCAAAGCTCTTTGCATGGTCCTTGTTTATTACTACTGCCACGGCCACCTTGGTGCCGTATGGGTCGCTGTACATCACATCTATGCCGTTTCCCTTGGCGTCAGTAGAGTGCGGCCTTGCGACCACTCCCACCTCGTGGGCATAGTTGACCAGATCCCTGATCGCGCTTCTCACGCCCGACTCGAGCATCGAAATGTCGCTGCAGTTGCGCCTGATCTTGATAAAGTCAGATATCGGGACATCCATCACGCTGCCTCTTATCCGAAGGCCGGGATAGACGTTCTTGATGGTGTCGTCTATCGCCTGCTCGTCGATTGTGACGATGCTTCGTTTTGCAGCATTTTCGGTAGCGTGGTACATTATGTTGAGCATAGAGCGCACGTTGCGAAAGTCAGAGAACTCGTCATAGATTACCTTGACCTTGGCCGCCAGCTCGCGCTCCTGCTCTTCGGTGAAGGTCTTGGTCGCGTCGTGGTATCTGATGTATTCAAGCACAATGTCCATTATCTCTTCAAGCGTGTTAGAGCCGGCGATGTCAATCTTGTAGTTGGCCTTTTCCAACCGGTCAAACACGGATACGTTTGATCTGCGTATATCCTCGTATGAAGATGGTGTGAATATCAGCATCAGCGCGGTCGACGGCAGGTGTGCGTTGATGACTGCCTTGACAAACTCTACAGACTCTCTGTCCGCGTCAAACTCGTCGATCTGGAAGAGCGTCAATTTGTTGAGGAATTTCAGGTTCAGGCTTGCAAGCGCAGCCAGGCTTGCGATAATGTCTTCAAGCGTCGCCACGTTCTGTGCGTCAGCTCTGAACTTGCCTTCAATGACCAGTTTTAGTATTGCGATTTCCACTGGCGAGAAATCCTTTGCCAGCGTGTCGGTGATTGCCGCATAGTTGGGTACTATTTCATTGCGCAGCAGTTGTGCTGCCTTGTCGGCGATGCTCTTGCCGGTGATAGAGTCCATGAATCCATAGTTGAATATCTTTTTCGCGCTTCCAATGTTGCGCTCTGCCTTTTCCTGCAAGTGCTTGACGACTGCTTGCCTTAATTTTGCAGCATAGTCATCCGTAAAGCCTGCCAGCATTGCGCTGTACAGGCTGTGCATGCTGCGCGGAGATATCTGCGAAAGGTCTACGTATGAAGTCACTGCGCTGTCAGAGACTTCCTTGAGCCCCTTTGTGTGGAGAGCAAGGTGTGTCTTGCCAGAGCCCACATCCTGTATTACCGTAACAAGCCGGAAGTCCTTGTCAGTAGCAGACCCTGCACTCACCTTTGAGTACAAATCGGAAATGCAGGCGAGCAGCGCGGCCTTTGCATCCTTGTGGCGCTTGCCTCCAAGAATCTGTGCGTCGATGAGTGTGGGAGTCGGACTGCTCGGATACGGGTTGCGATCCAGCATGTACGGGTACATTATATGCACCTCACGAGTCCATGGAGCAATCCTCTGACCATGACGCCCTCTGCGCCACCGGTGGAAAGCTCGTATCTG
Source organism: Nitrosopumilales archaeon (assembly GCA_040255975.1). GTDB lineage: Archaea > Thermoproteota > Nitrososphaeria > Nitrososphaerales > Nitrososphaeraceae > Nitrososphaera. The sequence goes on along the minus strand of JBDZWB010000091.1, from coordinate 2,280 downwards.
TCTTGGTGCATGCTAGTCAGCTCACCGACAAGGCGGTAGAATTCGTCCGCGGTGATGTTGCACCTGTCGCACAGCTCGTTTCGTAGCTTTGCCAGCTCGACCCAGCCTATCGAAGAGCCGGAGTTGGCCAGTGCGACGTCAAACTCTTCCTTGAAATCATGAACGCTCATGCTCCTGCGTGGAGCGGCAGGTATCGGAACGTCGGTCGCAATCATTTGTTGGTGCAGCGACGACTGCTGGTCATTCTTTATTTCCAGAACAAACCTTGCAAGGTTTGAAATGTTGTTTGCAAGCGTTTCGACCGTGCGCGCGAGCTCTTTGTTGGAGCTGCTCACAGATTCCTGCAATGATTGTATCATGTCGTATGTCAGCTTGAACCGTGGGTCGGAATTGAGCAGGCTCTGGATGTAGTGTGTCTTGTGGAAGCAATAGTAGGCGGTGGACCTCTTTTCCACGAAAACCTCACCCGTGGTTACGACCTTCTCTAACGCGGCATCGATGTCGCCTAGTTCCTTGCGCAGATCGGTCTTTTTGATTCCGGCCGACCCCGCAGAAAGGATTCTTTTGACCAGTTTTTCCTCTGCGGTCATGAGGTAGACGGTCGAAATTGTTATTTAAATAACAAAGTGATAGCCAGCAGCAGTTTTAGTAAATTTCTTTACACTAGATTCCAAAGGGTTAATATTGCAAAGTGCGAACATTTCTCACGGGATGATGAATGCTCTTTCTGCTTTGTGATGAAAGTACTAGGGTATCTGACCTCAAGCTGTCTTTAGCTGTACTTTAGGCCTCGCCTTTCTCATGGCCGCGAATATGGCGATTACGGCCGCAACCCATATCCCTGCCAGGGTAATGTTGGTGAGGCTGATGTACATGTACGGCACCGCCTCAAGGAGGCTCAGCTTGATTATCTCTATCGACTGATGCATGTCAATCATGGCCATGTTGTACTGCTCGCTATGCGGGGGCATCGCTGAAGCATACTCGGCCCGCTCTAAAAGGCCATCAAGGTTACTCTGTATGTGTGCAAAGTCCGTTCTGGCAGTTGGAAAGTACCAGGCAGGGTTGCCATTGACAGGTATCAGCTCTTTTGTGAGCTCGACGTACTCTGCCAGCTGCTCCGGAGTCTGTGCAGTCTGGGCCCTTGCCACAAAACCGACTGCCTGATTAATGGGATGCATCGTAGACTGATAGCCGTAATAGGCCATACCTGCGCCCATTACCAGGAATGCAATTATCCCTGCAAGCACGGCGTTTTGGTTCACAGTCCTGGTCTGAGTAATGCTTGTAGTCACTGTCGCACTTTCGGCCGCCGAATGCCTGTCGGTAGTGATCGCCGGCGCGTATGCCCTGCCGCGCTGCTGTTCCTTTGTCTTTTTCTTTCTGAACGACGAGTGCATGATGCTGAGGTAGGCGACGTAAATGAATCCAATCGTTGGAATGGCCAGCATCGGCGTATAGACTGCGTTGCCTGACGATATGGCGATAAACACGGCCATGCAGCCATAGATTGCAAAGAATATCTCCAAGAGCGTGGTCTTTGTGAACGGCAGCACATACTCTTTGTGCCTCCAGTCGTCGTTCCGGTTCACGATGCCAAATTTCGGTGTGCGCAGGAATTCGTTCTTTTTGCCAAAGACTGCGTCAAACACTGCGACAGTATTGTTAACCGATATCCCCGGCGCAAAGAACATCAGGAAAAAGAACTGGCGTGCCTTTTCACGCAGCTTTTTCGCATCGCCGTTCCATGCTTGGTTGATTACAAGCATGTAACCGCCGGGGCCCATCATAATAAACAGGGCAAGCGAAATCAGTGGCGCCAATCCCACATTGTAGATCCTGTAATCCATTGCGAGAAGCATCGGGAATATCAGAAACTGAGTAAGCACGAGAGGGTTGACTATGTGTCTTGTAAGTTGGATAAAGGCCTGTGCCTTGGTGTCGATTGGCACTTTTCTGTTGATCATGATGTCGCTCAGCAGTTTCAGGGCCACCTGTATGCCACCCTTTGCCCAGCGGAACTGCTGTCGCTTTGCAGCGTTCATCTGCACTGGCAGCTCGCCGTCCACCTCGACACCTTCCAGAAAGAGGCATTTCCAGCCCTTCATCTGGGCTCGGTAGCTCAGATCAAGGTCTTCTACAAGTGTGCTGGTGTGCCAGCCGCCGGCATCGTTGATACAAGCCGTCCTCCACATGCCAGCCGTACCGTTAAAGTTCATGTACAGGTGCGTCATGCTCTTTGCCTTCTGCTCTATCAAAAAGTGCATGTCGAGTGACACC
>JBDZWB010000090.1:0-6568 GCA_040255975.1 Nitrosopumilales archaeon | reverse complement strand
GCAGAATGTCAGCGGCGAGTATGCCATGATAAAGGCGGCAGCGATGCGCGGGCTGATAAATGAAGAAGAGTGGAAGGTCGCGTCCATTGCGTCGATAAAGAGGGCGGGCGCGGACAGGATTATCTCCTACTTTGCACTTGATGTCGCCAAGTATCTTTGACGCCACGATTATATAGCATTCTTGCAACAAACGGAAATGTCCCGCGGTAGCTCAGCCTGGTAGAGCTTTCGGCTGTAGATGTCGGCTTCTCAGTAGCTGACCACGTGAAGCAGCCTATCGGGCGCACAACGCAGTAACCGAAGAGTCGCAGGCTCAAACAAAACCGGCGAAAGCCGTTTTTGGAGCAAATCCTGCCCGCGGGACTTTTTTGGTTTATTAGTATGGAAGTGCGTAATTCTTCCATGCCCAAGATTGAAACAGTCAACCCTTCGAATGGGAAGGTAATTGCTTCCTATGACAACGCTTCCCCCGAGGAAGTCAGCAGGCAGGTCAGAGACGCAAGAGATGCTTTTACAAAATGGAAAAAGCTGGACCTTGCAGAGCGCACCGAATACATGCGCAGGCTTGGCCGGGTAATGAGGAAAAACCGCGAAGAGTACGCACGGCTGGTCACGGAGGAAATGGGCAAACCGATCAGGCAGTCGCTTGCCGAGATCGAAAAGTGTGCTTGGGTGTGCGACTATTACGCCGAGCATGCCGAAGTGTTTTTGCGCGACGAAGTAATCCCAACAGAATTTCGCAAGAGTTTCGTGTCATTTGAACCGCTTGGCGTCGTGGCCTGCATCATGCCTTGGAACTTTCCGTTCTGGCAGGTCATGAGATTTGCCGTGCCGGCCTTGACTGCAGGCAATGTGGCGGTGCTAAAACATTCAAGCGTGTGCCTCGGCAGCGCAATGAAGATAGAGCAGGCCTTTATAGACGCAGGCTTTCCAGAAAACATCTTTCAGGCAGTCATCGGCGACTATCGCGCAGGTGAAGCACTCGTGCAGGCAAACATTGACGCAGTCTCTGTCACGGGAAGCGTCAACACTGGTAAGCGTGTGGCAGAGCTTGCTTCAAAAGACCTGAAGAAATTCGTGCTAGAGCTAGGCGGAAGTGACCCATTCATTGTGCTTGAGGATGCTGACCTTGGCCAGACTGCGCACATGGCCACCCAATCAAGATTGCTGAACACCGGTCAGAGCTGCATAGCGGCAAAGCGCTTTATCGTCCTAAAGGAAGTGGCCGACAAGTTTACAAAACTCTTTGTTGAGGACACGCAGGCAGAAGTCATCGGAGATCCGCTTGACTCAAAGACAACCGTCGGCCCGCTTGTAAGAGACAATCAAAGGCAGGCACTGGCCAAGCAGGTCGAAGACGCAAGGACCAAAGGTGCCAAAGTGTTGACTGGCGGCCGGCCCGTAAACCGGGAGGGCTACTATTACGAGCCGACGATAATCTCAAACGTCAATCACGAGATGGAAGTGGTAAGGGAAGAGGTATTTGGACCTGCTGCCCCAGTCATAGTCGTGAACAACGAAGAAGAGGCGATAAGAGAAGCCAACAACTCGGAATTTGGCCTTGGGGCGAGCATCTGGACCGGAGACATTGACCGGGGCATCAAGCTGGCGCGCCAGATAGAAAGCGGCATGGTATCTGTCAATGAAATGGTCAAGTCAGACCCACGCCTTCCATTTGGAGGAATAAAGAAATCCGGCATAGGCAGGGAGTTATCCGAATTTGGGATCAGAGAATTCGTCAACGTAAAGTCGGTGGTGGTAAAGGACATCACCAGCAAACTGCTGGTCGAATAAAAATAAGGTCATGCGCCTGGCTTTAGGCGCTTGGCCATAGCCAGCCTTGCATTGATGACGTTTATCTGCTCTTCTAGCAGCTTTCTGTAGCCGACTAGCAATTTTTCCTGCTCGTCGTATGGTTCTTTGCGTATCTCTGTCATAGTATCTTCAAAAACCGTGATGAGGCCCTCGACGTTGCTTCCAAGATGCTGAATGTCCCTTGCGTCAGTCGTTGCACCCGCATCAACTGACTGCGCCTTTAGCTCTTTGGCCTTCTCCTCCGTAACCTCTTTTGTTTTCCTTCCAAGCGAATAGACAAGGTCTTTTAGCGACCTTCCAGCTTCTCTGGCCTTGGCAGAGACCGATTCTTCTTCCGGAGTTTCTATCGTTTCTACCTTGTATGTCTCGACATCACTTGACGGCGAGGTTGTTATTGTCCTCTCTTCCTTTACCGTGACTTCGGACGGAGGCTCTGAAGTCGTCCTGCTTACAGTTTCTTCATAGGTGTCAGTCTTATCCTCGCTTGCCACAATAAACCTCAGCCTCTAAACCTTATAAGAGGTTCAGAAATTGCTGAGGCGCCCTCGTGCTAGAAGTATGTAGAATAAAAAACATACGACCATGTTAATAACCAAGCCGCGTCAACAGCGCCATGAATACCAAGAGCTCCGAAGCTGCGCTCGACACATACAAGGCGGTAAGGAAAAAGTTCATTGAGGCAGGCGACTCTGTATTCGGTCCCGGCTTTATCAGCATGGCAGAATACTATTTCATGAAAAAGAATGGTCACAACCCATTTGCGATGCTCTTCTCAGAGCCAAGGATAGTCTATGACGAATGGGTCTGGATGTTCAAGGGCGAAGAGCCTGTCAGAAAGCTTTTGGAAAAAGCTGCTGGCCCAAGCTATGTTCCAATACTTGAAGACATCAAGCGAAACGATGGCCTGAAAGTGTGGAACGCGTTCTATGGAATGTCAGGCAAGGCTGCAATGGCCGGCTAGGGATTGATAACCGCCCTTCCGATTATCTTGCCTGCTTTCAGCTCTTCCAGCGCGTGATTCGCCTGATCCAGTGTGAACTTTCTTGATACGACAGACTGGATCTTGTTCATCCTTGCAAGCTCCACCATTTCTACAAGGTCGGCAAACTTGCCCGTATAGGCGCCAGTGAGCGTAAACGCACGGAGCGGGACGAGTGGCAAGTTCAGTTCAAGCGAGCCTCCAAACAGTCCAACCATGACGAGTCTGCCTCTTTTCCTCAGCATGTTAAGCGAGTTCGGAGCAGTCTTGGCATTGTTGACAAAGTCAATAACCGCTTCCGCTCCAAGGTTGTTTGTGATGTCCTTGACTCCTTTGACAGAGTCACCGGATCCAGAGTTGATCAGCTCATCAGCTCCAAGTCTCTTGGCCTCTGCCAGTTTTTTGTCGTCAATGTCCACGATTGCAATCCTTGCGTTGGTGATCGCTTTTGCGATCTGGATGGCCATGAGTCCCAAGCCACCTGCACCTACTATTACAAGAGTGTCGCCTGGCTGAGATTGCGCCTTCTTGACTGCGGTGTATGCAGTTAGGCCGGAGCATGCAAGAGACGCAGCAGAGTTGGGATCAAGCCCGCGTAACTTTACAAGGTACTTGTGGCTTGGCACGAGCACCAACTCTGAATAACCGCCGTCCTGATAAACGCCTAGGCTGCGTGGAGCATCGCATACATTTTCTTCGCCTACCCTGCAAGCAGGGCATGTGCCTTCGCCAATCCATGGGTAAACCAAAACCTTGTCGCCCTTGGAAAAACCAGTTACTGACTCGCCCATCTCTTCGATAGTGCCGGCAACTTCGTGGCCTGGAGTAAGGGGAAACTTTACTCCTCTGTCTTCAACCTTCATGAAAACGCCTTGTGGCCCGGCGTAACCGCCTTCCCACAAGTGCAGATCACTATGACATACGCCTGCGCTCTCGACCCTTACAAGAACCTGATCGTTCTTTGGCTTTGGAACGCTGACGTCTTTAATCTCGAGCGGCTCTTTTGTCTTTATTATTCGTGCAGCCTTCATATCGTGAGATTACCTGCGCTCGTTATTAATAGTTACATTGTGAAAACGCTTTAATTGAAAATCTGATTAAAACAGGTGATGCCTATCAGTCCTGTAGCGGGAGTGCTTGCAGCAATCAGCGTAGTAGGGGCAATAGCAATCCCGTTTGGCGATCCACAATTTATCGACAGGGCCATAGCACTAGAGCTGTCGTTCATTGCTCTAACTGTTCTTGCCTTCAAGGGCTTCCTAAAGGCACTCTATGCATGCATACCGTTGGCGGCAATAGTAATGATCGGCAATTCGCTTGCGCCGCCACACGTTGAGATAATGACCACCTTCTCAAAGCCGTTCAACGCAGTGGTGCTGATAATTGGCGGCTACGTATTGCAGGCGGCACTCGTCGTAACCACAATTCTGGAATTACGAAAACACAAGGAAAAAGTAGTGAAAAAGACCAACTGAGCTACTTTGCAAACGCCTTGAGTTTGCCCCGCATTTCACGATCCTTTGAAATTGCCGGGTGTGATGGATCAGCTAGAATCACTTCATACCAGATGTTCATGCCGTCCTTGTGCAAATAGTAAGAGCCAAGCACTTCGAGGTTCGGGAATTTCTCGTTCACCCTGCGCTCTGCGACCTTGCGCATGTTGATGCCCTGCTTAATGTGGACGACACCGATGTGTTTTGGCCTTCTTCCAGCTACTGGGCGCTGTTTGCGCATGCCGCCTCTACCAACTCGAGTTCTGACTACAACAATACCTTGCTTTGCCTTGTAACCCAGCCTTCTTGCTCGATCAAGCCTGCTCGGCCTCTCTATTCTGTGCATGGTCGGCTCTGTCCTCCAGGCTATTGCCTTTGACTTGAGCTCGTCGGAGTTTTCCTTCCACATCCGAAGCCATGTCTGGGTCATGTAGCTGTGCATTATACCCTCTCCTGTCTGGTACCCTTTTATAATCTATATTACGCCGCGCAGGATCTGGATTACCTTTTCTGCAATGACCGTGGATGCGAGTTCCTGAGCTTCCTTTGTCTGCGCGCCAATGTGGGGAGTGCATACCAGGTTTGGAAGACCAAGCAATTGCTTGTTGGTAGGCGGCTCGACTTCAAAGACGTCGAGAGCGGCTCCTGCTATCTTGCCGCTTTTTAACGCCTCATAGAGGGCGTTCTCGTCGATTATCTCGCCCCTTGATGTGTTTACAAGGTAGGCAGTCGGCTTCATCTTGGAAAAGCGCTCCGCGTTGAACATGTGCCTTGTTTCCGGCGTCGCCGGCACATGGCACGTGATAAAGTCTGCACTTTCCAAAAGCGTGTTAAGGTCGGTTACTATCATGCCTGTTTCCGTAATGAACTCTCGGTTTATCGGATACGGATCGTACCCTATTAGGTTCATGCGGAGCGCCTTGGCCATTCTGCCAATGTTCCTGCCGATGTTGCCGACGCCAACGATGCCGAGGTACTTGCCAGACAGCTGCGTTCCCATCAGCTCTTTCTTGATCCAGTTGCCGCGCTTGCCCTCTGCGTCGGCCCTTGGTATGCTCCTTGCAAGCGATATCATGAGCCCAATGGCGAGCTCGGCTACCGCGATAGATGCCGCTTCAGGCGCATTGATGACCTTGATCTTTTTTGCCTCCGCGGCCTTGACGTCCACGTTGTCCAGTCCGACTCCTACACGTGCAATTATCTTGGCACTTGCTGCCGCATCGATGACTTCTTTTGTAATCTTGCTCCTGCTCCTTACTATAATGACTTCATAATCCTTGACAGAAGAAACTAGCTCGGCCGGCTTTATCTCTGGCTTATAGTCGACGTTCAGCCCTGAGCGCTTCATGCTGTCGATACCTGCTTGATCGATAGAGTCACACACGAGCACCTTGCCGCTGACTTGCATACGGCTTGAGAAAATTCCAGTAGTAATATAATGTTTGTTGAACCAAAAATGGTTTTATAATTACCTCAGTGCAGATGCAGTGTTGTCCGAACCTCTAGGCTACATCCTCCGCATACAGAGGGACGAGCTTGAAAGGCAGCTGTTCGGCAGGCGAGTTTTTTATGTCAATATCAGCCGCGACTGGTCCCGCGGGACAACAATTCTCTTTGTCAAGAAGGATGTGTTCATAGGCTCGGGCACGATAGACCTGTTCGTGACAACGGATGAGATGGACGTGCCTAACAAAAAAATCTGTATGGAAAACAACTGGTACGGCAAGATAATTTTTTCTAGGCTGGTGCGCTTTGTGCCACCTGTCATGGTGCAGGAAACTCCTGCAACAGGCCAGAACCCTCTTGCACTTCACGGCGCCAGCTTGTCAAGCCACGACATGACGAAGATAGAGGGCATAGCCATAGGCAGGATAATATCTTGAGGCTGTCGATTAATTTATTACGGCCCCCTCACTAGTGCCATCCGGCGATGTCGTTCAGAATTGATAAAGATTCGCTTGGCAAGGTCAAGGTCCCGTCGGTAGCATACTATGGACCGTTTACTGCGCGTGCAATCAACCAGTACAAGGTGACAGGTCAAAAAGCCCACCCAAATCTGGTACGGTCGTATGTTATGATCAAGCGTTCGGCCGCGCTTGCAAACAGGGATCTTAAAGTGCTCGACACTGAAAAAGCTCGAGCAATAGTAAAGGCATGCGATGAAATTCTTGCAGGGAAGCTGCTAGATCAGTTCGTGGTTGAAGCGATCAATTCTGGTGCTGGGACTGCATTTAACATGAACAGCAACGAAGTGATTGCAAATAGGGCGCTTGAGATTCTG
>JBDZWB010000089.1:0-6597 GCA_040255975.1 Nitrosopumilales archaeon | reverse complement strand
AATAGAGGGGTACGGCGACTCTGATGCAAGAAAGTCGCTCCAGTTCTCGGCTGATTTTGTTGTGGGCAGGAGTCTGTAACACGTGTCACTTGACGCGGACACTCAAAAGTTTATCAAAATTAACGCCCTGAAAAACTCTGTCGAGCATGGCGGCAAAGCCCAGGTTGACGTAATAGTGGGCAGGCTTGCAGGCTCGCGGCCAGACCTCCGCAGCCAGATAAAGTCGCTGATGCCGGAAATCCGGGCAATCGTGCAGCAGATAAACGCAATGCCGCTTGCAGAGCAGAAATCCCTTTTAGAAGAGTTGGCGCCGGGCGAATCCGCGCCGAAAAAATCAACAACAACAGGAGAGCAGCAACTGCAGCTGCCGCCGCTTGAAGGGGCCATGCAGGGAAAGGTGGTCACCCGCTTTCCGCCAGAACCAAACGGCTACCCGCACATCGGCCACGCAAAGGCGGCCATAATCGATGAGGAATATGCCCGCATGTACGGCGGCAAGCTGATACTGCGTTTCGATGACACCAACCCTCTCAAGGAAAAGCTGGAATATTATCATGCCATTGCGGAAGGACTGGAGTGGCTTGGAGTAAAGCCAGACATTGTCAAGAACACTTCTGACGACATCGAGCTCTTGCATGATTATGGAAAGAAACTGATCGAGCTTGGCGGGGCCTATGTGTGCACCTGCAGCCAAGACAGGATCCACGATTTAAGGGGGAAGGGGCTCCCGTGCGAATGCAGGCGAGACCAAGAGACCGCACTTGAAAGGATGGGAAAAATGTTTGGTGACTCGTACGGCCCAAACGACGCCATCATACGCTTCAAGGGCGACATGGCGGACCCAAACACTGCGATGCGCGACCCTGCTCTGTTTCGGATAATCGAAGGCGATCACCCGCGGCTTGGAAACAAGGTGCGCGTCTGGCCGACGTATGACTTTGCTGCCCCAATCGAAGACAGCATTGATGGCGTGACACACGCCATGCGGACCAAAGAATACGAACTCCGCAATGCCCTCTATTACGCGATACTAGAAAGGCTGCAGCTGCGCAAGCCCATCATGATCGAGTTTTCAAGGCTAGAGTTTGAAGGCATACCTGTTTCTAAAAGAAAGATAAAACCACTCATAGATAACGGCACGATAAAGAGCTGGGACGATCCGCGCCTGCCGACGCTTGCCGCCTTTAAGAGGCGAGGTTTTGTACCGGAGGCAATTCGCAAGTTTGTGCTGTCGCTAGGGTTTACTCTTGCAGAGACAAAGCCCCCGTTTGAAGCGTTGGAGGCGTTCAACAGGAAAATCATAGACCCGATATCGCCGAGGCTATTTTTCGTGAAAGACCCTGTAGAGGTCCACGTCAAAGGCGCCAGGGAAGCCGAAGTTGTGCTAAAGAACCACCCGACAGATGCCCGGCTTGGGACGAGAAAGGTAAAGGCTGGCGATAGGTTCTATATCGCCGGCGACGACGCTGCCAGCCTCAAGGCTGGGGACGAGATAAGGCTGATTGAACTGTACAACATCAAGATAACCGACGTCAGCAAGAATCTTGTGAATGCTGAGATTGGAAGCGACGAAATCCGTCAATCCATGCCCAAGATCCAGTGGATTGCAAAGAATGATATAGTTGAGTACAAGGTATTGATTCCCAAGGCACTCTACGTGGGTGAAGAGTACAATACGAACAGCCTCGAAATTGCGCGGGGTTTTGCAGAATCTTTCGTGTCCGGCCTCAAGCCGGATGCACGGGTCCAGTTCGTAAGATTTGGATTCTGCAGGATTGACGACAGTCATACCGCAATAATGACGCACAGGTAATAACAAAAATGAAGGTAGCAAGAATAAGGGACAGCAAGGTCAAAGAGACGTACGGCATCATTTCTGATGACGGCAAGTCTATTGTCACAAAGGCGGAAATACAGCAGCAGACAGGCATACCTGTCCCTCAAAACATCAAGGAGTTTATGTTCAAAGGGTGGCTTGACGAAATCAGGCAGCATAAGAACAAGCTAAAGTTCAGTCACAAGGTGACAGACATGGAACTGCTCGTACCCATACCGAACCCTCCAAAAATAATCTGCCTTGCATTCAACTATTTTGATCATGCCCGCGATGCCGGGCTCACCCCCTCTGACGAACCAGTAATATTCATGAAACCGCGCACCGCGCTCAACGAGCCGTACAAGGATGTCATCTGCCCGGCATTTGTAACGCGACTTGACTATGAAGCCGAGCTTGCAGTGGTAATCGGGAAGGAAACGAAAAAGATTGCAGAAGAGAACGCCCTTGACAATGTCTTTGGCTACATGGTATTTCACGATGTTTCGGCGCGGGACATACAGTTCAAGGACAAGCAGTTCACGCGTGGCAAGGGAATCGACACATTTGCCCCATGCGGCCCTTGGATAACAACCAAGGACGAAATAGCCGATCCCCAGAACCTCCAGATAACGACAAAGGTAAACAGCGAGGTCCGGCAGAATTCTTCCAGCTCTAACATGGTGATCCCTGTCAGGAGGATAATATCGGCGTTGAGCAGAACGATGACTCTGGAGCCGGGCGACATCATATCGACAGGCACGCCAGCAGGAGTCGCAATGTCTATGAAGGAACCAAAGTACCTCAAGGATGGCGACGTAGTCGAGATAACGATTGAAAAACTGGGCACCATAAAGAACCGAATAGTATTCCAGTAACTTTTATACAAAGTCGGCCCGTTCACATATGGCTGCATTGACGAGAATGATCGCAGCGCGGACTTTTTTTGCCCGCATGAATGAGGGCCGCCACAGCTGGATGACAGAATCGCAGCTTGTGAAGGGATGCGAAGAATTCTTCAAGTCAAATGGCTATGACCAGATCGAGCGGGACAAGCTATTTGATCAGGGCGACAGGGTGTTCAACTCGCTCCTGGTAGGATCAAAGGAAGGCGATGCCGGCAAGGAAACAATTGCGTCATACTTTAAGCCGCGCATTGACAGGTACGACATTGGCTCGTTTGGCTCTGTGGAGGCGATGCTCTACGACATCTTGGACAACTATGAAAACACCAATCTGATGCTCGTCACCGACTCTCTCTCCTACACGCCCATGACAAAGATAGAGGAATTGAGCGTCGCACTCGAGAGTCTGATGGATGAGGGGATGTTTGTGCTTTTCATGAACGAAAGGTTGGGCTATGCTCTCTTTGACGAGTTCAAGAAGCTGACCGCCCCTATTCCCGTGCCGGACTAGGTTTTGTTCCTGCGCAGCCTAGTTATTTCCCGCTCAAGCATCCTGGCATAGTATTCGTACGACTCGGCCAACTTGCCCCTGACGTTTGCCAGCTGCATGGATAGGTTGAGCGCGTCAAGGCATGTTTCAAGCGACCGCTCGGAGGCAAAGTCATTCATCGCCTTGTTGAACTGGGACATGATCTTTCTCTGCTCGTCGCTATGCTCGTTTATCGTCTTTGTCAGCTGGTCTATTTCGTCATCAGAACTTCCAAAGCCTGCGTTCTTGAACCAGTCAACCATGAAGAATTTTCTGCCGAAATCCCATTAAAACCTGCCTATTTGATGATTACCGTTATACATCAACGATTAACAATGTATTTATTTGCCATTTCCTGACAATCTCAGACATATGGTAGTTGATAACAAAGCCAAGATATCATATATCCAGATAATCAAGGAAGACCTTGGCATTTTCCACATTACTCCGGATAACGGTCCCGTACCGGACTTTAAGGCGGGCCAGTTTGTCACCCTCGGCCTCCATGTCCCAAGCGAGGGCAAGGTGATCCGCAGGGCTTATTCAATCGCGTCACCACCGGAACAAAAGAAACGCTTTGAACTGGTCATCAGGTGGGTAAGAAAGCCGGTGCCCGGCAGGCTTACTACAGAGCTGTTCAACAGGAAGGAAGGCGACGAGATCATGTGGGTCAAGCCGACTGGGATTTTCACAATAAATGAAAAGATGCCTGACGGAACTCCCGACAACCGCAGGATGGTACTCATCGGAGGAGGAACGGGCCTCGCACCTTTCATTTCATATTCCCTGCATTTGCACGCTATAGGGAGCAAGCGCGAAATAGTCGTTCTGCATGGAGCCAGCTATGTCGACGAGCTGAGCTACAAGGACCTTTTGACTTCGCTTGAAGAAGAAAGCCTTGACAAGGGCAAGGACAAGTGGAACTTCCGCTACCGCGCAAGCATCAGCAGGCCGCAGGAATGGTTCAATAGAAGCTGGAACGGCCAGAAAGGAAGAGTCGAGTCGTTCCTCAGACCAAAGGCCGGCAAGGATCTCTCGCCGCTGGAAGAGCTGGTTGGAGAAAAGGTGACGCCAGAGAACACATCGTTCTACATCTGCGGATGGCAGGGAACTGTTGACGGCGCACTGGACTATTTGATCCCGAAGGGCTTTGTCACCGAGCGCAACAAGCGCAAGGATGGAAGCTACGACGTCAAGTTCGAATCCTACGGCTAGATTTTTTTAAAGCCTTATATTTTCGTCAAAAGAGGTTAGGTTAATGAAGTTTGAATTTGAGGAGTTTGCGACCGTCGAGGATGTTTTCCTCTACCTTGTCTCGGTTGCGCCGTACATGAAACAGGTGATGCCAATAAGCTCGTACAAGGGCTACATATTTTCAATTGTGCCATTGACTCCGCTTTCAGGTGACATATTGATGATGATATATACAAAGGGCAGTCTCGAGCCGGGCTTGGTAGAGTTTGACGTGTCGACAAAGAAATTCAAGCCGGTCGCCGCAGTCGAGCGCGCTGACAGGAACTACTTTATCGTCCTGACTCCAAAAGTGGCAACGCTTGCAGACGAAGCGATCAAGGCCTTGAAAGCCTAGAGCCGTGGCGGCAACGATGCCGTCACAGATTTCTTGCGCGAATATCTCTCGACAATGTCTTCTGGAACCTGACCGTTGAACAGCTCTTTTGACAGGCCGCGGAGATAGCGCATGATTGCCCATGTGCCTGCCTTGATAAGGGCTGCCATGAACACCTTCATCGCCGGGCCGTACGTCTTGTTCCTGATGATGATCGGGATGATGTCATTGATTACGCGCAGATTGTGTTCCCAGCATCTCCAGAACAGGGTGAACTGGGCCTCGTTGAGGTTGCCAAAGTGCATGCTGTTTTTCTCTGAAAAGTCCTGGTAGAGCAGAGGCGCAACGAGTCCCCTCATGCTGGTCTGCTTGAAATCGTCAATGAGGTCGATGGTGTACTGGGTTTCGTCAGGAGTCTCGTCAGGCCAGCCGATGATGAGTGTAAGCGCCGGGAACCAGTTGTTTTGGTTCAGCACTTTGCAGCCTTCTCTTACTACTGCACCCCACTCCTCTGGCTGGAATGGCTTTGTCTTGACGCCCAGATGCTTCTTGACCATCCTCGGAGCGACAGTTTCAACACCGAGGTTTGTCGCAAGCCATCTCCCTCCTTGGACATGCATGTCATTTATCTCTGACATCTTTCTGATGAGGTCGGGAGAAGATGCAACTGCGGAAAGCGTCATGTGGGTGGTGCCGACAAAGCGAGCGCCTGTCGACTTTAGACCCTTCCAGAGGTCAAGTATCGCGTCGGCGTTTGGCACAAAGTCCTTGTTGTCGCAGCCATAAAGCAGCATCTCGTCAGACTGGAGCCATATGGAGTCAAAGCCATAGTCAAGATTCATCTTGGCCTCCTTTTGCAGGCGCTCAAGTGGAAAGTCCTTCTTTGAGCGTTTGTTGACGTCGCAAAAGTCGCAGCCACGGCCACAGCCCCGCATCGCTTCGATGAGCGAGTTGACGGTTGGACCCTGCATCATTGGCACGTTTTCAATGTTGCGGACAAACGTGTGCAAGAGTTCAGGGGCGTCTCCTGCTTCGAGGTCGTGGAACAAGTCAAGTGCCAGCTCGTCGGCCTCGCCAATGACCACAGTATCAATGCCATGGATCTTCATCCTGTCAGGTTTGGCAAGCTCCCAGGAGCCGTTGCCTCCGACAACCACCTTGAAATTGTATTTCTTTTTGAGCTGAATGATGGAAGCGCACATCTTTTTGAACTTCATGGCAACGTATGACAGCTTCTCAGGCGACATTGTGGTTGTCACTGGTGCCATGCCAAGTGGATCCATCACGTTAATGCCGACCACCTTTGTGTCCGGGCCGATGCATTTGTTCAACATCTCCGGATGAGCGAGAAATACTTCATCGCGCTTGTAGTCTTTAAGCAGCGCGCCTTCGATACGCCTCAGGCCGCACTGGGCAACTTTAACTTCTCCTGTATTCTGATCGGTCTCAACGCTTGGGCAGAACAGCTTGTCAAAAACAAATTCTGGAACAAGTTCATACGGGCCGCAGGCTATGAAGCCATAGAGGAAATTTCCCCTGTAATTTGTCATCAAGCTGCGGTCAGCAGTCAAAACGATCCGTTTGCCGCCTGATTCTACCATGTTACGTGTATCACCTTATCGAGCGCATATGGCTATAAATCTATTTTCATTGGTTTAACCCCATGATTATAAGAAAATCTGTTTCCCACGATTGATTGAGAACAGAATGCACTCTAGATCGTAATAACAATATAAAATTCATTGTGATAATCCTAGTTATTTCTTCTAATCCTGTTAATTAT
>JBDZWB010000088.1:0-6615 GCA_040255975.1 Nitrosopumilales archaeon | reverse complement strand
GCACCTCGCCCTCGGCGATCACCCGGCTGGCGCGGGCCAGTATCTCCAGGGCCTTCCTGACAGTCCTTTCTGACAGTCTCGCCTTGTCCGCTATTCGAGATATGCTGTTTGAAGGTACTGGCAACGGTACGTGGATCTTCATTTCGCGGAGTAGGAACTTGTAGTAATAGGCAATGTTCCTTCTGTCAGTGTTGCCGATAACTTCTTGGATTTCGTGTATCGAGCGTGGCGTGCCTGTGTCCTTGCAGGCAATGTATATTGTAGCAGCGACTATACCGGTGATCGACCTTCCCTTTATCAGGCCTTTTCAAGAGCCTTTCTGTAAATGTATGCAGAGCGCTCTGCAACCGGCGCGCCGATGCCTAGGATCTCTGTTATCCTTCGGATCTCCCTCATTGCTTTGTTAAGGTTCTTGGTTTTGGAGTTGTTTGACACCGTTATCTTGTTGAGTCTCCGTAATCGATCGATTTCTGAATATCCGTGGATCTGTTTGCCATTTGCGTCAATGTTCTTGTTATCTATAAAGCTTGAAAGCCCCATATCATACATCATCAGCGACGCTGGTTCGCCTGTCCTGTACCTTTTATCCATCTCTTCAAAAGTGAACGCACGCCTCTCGGCCGCCAGCTCCAAGTTGTCGCGTGCGACTATTCCGCAGCTACCGCACACTTCTTCGCCGCTGTCCGGGTCGCAGATCAATTGTCCGCTACAAACTGTACAAAGTTCGGTGTTATCTGTTGGCTCTTGTCTGGCTAACATAGGGACAGACAGCAATGAGTCGCTTTAAAGCCCTGTGCATAAACACTTTAGAAAGATCCCGCTTATCAAATTACAGTTAGACGCCACCGATTTGCTGTTTTAGAATATTGTACAGTGATCGGTTTGTATGCGCCTTAAATATCACTGCTTCTTGTACCTAAACTTGTCAAGTTTAATCAACTGGCTATAGGATCCAAACTGCGAGGCGTCTGCCTTGTCGAGTGCAGAATCATCGCTATCTTCGTCTGAAAACACCTTCAGTGTCCTGTAAGTAGTAGAGCGCTGCACCGGTACCCTGCCAGCTGACCTTATCAGCTGTCGTATCTCTTTTGGACGCATCAGCTGACCGTGTTGCGCACCCGCGGCAGTAGAGATGCTCTCGTTTATTAGAGTGCCGCCGAAATCGTTGGCTCCAGCTCCGAGGAGCAGCTGCGACATTCTTGCACCTTCCTTTACCCAAGACACTTGGATGTTTGGAATATGGTTGTTCAACATTATGCGGGCTACTGCATGCATCTTGACCACTTCGTTGCCGTCAGCTCCTGCCCGGATGTCTGGAACTGTCGCGTGGCTATACATCGGAGCCTCGGTATGCACAAAGCTGAGCGGTACAAATTCCGTAAAGCCATGTGTTTCTTTCTGGATCTCGCGCAAGAGCGCAATGTGCTCAGCCTTGTGGCGCGACGTTTCGATGTGGCCATACATTATGGTCGAGGTGGTAGGTATTCCAAGGGCATGTGCCTGCCTGATTGTCGAAACCCAATCCTTGACAGAAATCCTGCCGGGTGAAATGACGTCCCTGAGGCTCTGGTCCAGGATTTCGGCAGCCGTCCCTGGCAGGCTCCCAACACCTGCCTCCTTCAATATCTTCAAGTATTCCGGCACGGGGATCTCAGATCTTACGGCCCCGTAGAGGACTTCTTCAGGGGAAAAAGCGTGAATGTGTATGTCTGGAAGGTCCTTCTTGACAGCTTTGCAAATGTCATGGTAGAGGTTACCGTCCATCTTTGGCGGCAGTCCGGCCTGTATGCACACTTCGGTTGCGCCGAGCGCAGCTGCCTCTTGCGCCCTCCTAACTATCTCCTCTGTGGGCAAAAAGTATCCTTCCTCTTCCCTAAAGTCCCTGCTGAAAGCGCAAAAGCCGCACTGCTTTATGCAGACGTTTGTAAAGTTGATGTTCCGGTTTACAACATACGTTACATTGTCTCCCACGGTCCTGCGCCGGAGTTCATCAGCAACAGTAACTGTAAGGTTCATTTCAAGGCCGGTAGAGTCAAAGAGCGCGATCGCCTCGTCGACTGAAATGTCCTTGCCTGACAGAGCCCGATCGAGTGCCGCTGAAACAACAGGGTCGGCGTTCTTTAGTAGCGAATCAATCATAGATATAGTCCTCTCTCACAAGCCCCGAGCTGTCGGCAATCAAGTCTACATGTTGCAAAAGCCTCTCCGATGTAATAAATCCACCTTTGATGAATTCTGGATACACTGGCAGCCTCGCCCTGAACCTGCGTCCCCTTGCTTCGGTCGCACTTTTCACAGACGAAATTGAAGGCCATGGGAATTCGGGATTGACATGATCTATAGTCACGGGCGATATGCCACCCCAGTCATTGATCCCGGCGTCGATATAGCGCCCAAAGCTTTCAGGGTTGAGATTCGGAGGCACCTGTATGTTCATTTCGGGCATGATGATGCGGGCAATTGCGACTGCTCGCAAGAAATATTCTGGCGTCGCCGGCGGAAACTCGGCCATTCCAGTTTCAGGCTTGGGTGCGAAATTCTGCATTATCACTTCCTGTATATGCCCATATTTTTCATGCAATTGTTTTATCACAAAGAGCGAATCCACCAGTTCCTCTGCGGTTTCGCCTATTCCCACCAGCAGGCCGGTCGTCATCGGGATTTTCAGTTCGCCGGCGTTCTGGAGCGTCTTTATTCTGACCTTTGGGTTCTTGCTTGGAGCGCCTTCGTGAGGCATGCCTTTTCCCATCAGGCGTTCGCTTGAAGTTTCAAGCATCACTCCAAGGCTCACGTTCGTGTCCTTTAGCATCGACATTTCTTTCTTTGTCATGCTGCCGGCGTTTGTATGGGGGAGCAACCCCGTCTTTTCAAGCACGAGCTCGCTCATTTCCTGTACGTATTCTATGGTTGATGAATGTCCAAGTGAATTGAGCCAAGAGCTTGCTTCCGCGTACTTTTGTTCCGGACGCTCGCCAGTGACAAAGAGTGCTTCGGTACACCTCAATTTCTTGCCTGCCTCTGCAATTGCAACCACCTGCTTGGGTCCAAGCATTGAAACCATAGAGTCTCCGGGCTCCTTCTTGTAGGTGCAGTAGGTGCAAGTGTCCCTGCAAAGGTTGACCAAGTTGATGAATACCTTTCTTGAATATGTGATCACGCCGGGTCTTGTCCTGTCTCGAATCCTGCCTGCTGCAGCTACCAAGGCATCCGTCGGACATTCTTCCATCAGCTGGCTTGCTCCGTCCCTAGTAATCACTAGGCTGTTTAGAATCTCGGTTATAGCAGGATTTGCGAGCAAGTGCTATAATGAAAGACTGTCCATTACTAATAAACGATTTTACGGCGACTCATGCTGATTCGGCCTTGCGCCCAGAACCGCCGTGATCTGCATCTCCTGTCCATCGCGGAGGATCGTCAGCCGGAGCTCGTCTCCCACAGACTTTTCCCTCTGAAGGTAGACAAGAATGTCATCTATCTTTCTTACGGTCTGGTTGTCAATGCCGACAATGACGTCCCCTCCGAGCCTCACTGGTAAACCATCAACGGTAGTGTCCTCGTCACCTGCCATGATGCCCGCCTGATTTGCAGGGCTGCCCGATACCACCTCCATCACCAGAAATCCACGTGGTTCTTCAAGACCCAGACGGTCGGCGATGCCGGGGGTCATATCCCTGCCTGCAACACCGAGCCATGGATGTTGGAAAGTTCCTGTACTAATGAGCGAAGGTGCGACCTTGGATATCGTGTTTGACGGGATTGCAAAGCCTACTCCAGCGAACTGACCAGTAGTCGAAAATATTGCGGAATTGATGCCTATCACCTCTCCCCTCATATTGAGCAGCGGGCCGCCAGAGTTGCCAGGGTTGATGGGAGCATCTGTCTGTATGACGTCAGGTATCGAAAAATCCCCGGCTTCCTGTGCGGGTATGAGCCTACCGACTCCGCTTATGATGCCTGCGCTCATAGAACCAGAGAGCCCAAACGGATTGCCTATTGCAGCAACCTGTTGACCCACTCTTGTAGCTGAAGAATCTGCAAGTGGTAGCGGGACCAGTTTTTCTTGTGGTACTCCTTCCACATAGAGGACAGCAAGATCCGTGAACGGGTCGGCGCCTATCAAAGACGCACGATAAACTGTTCCGTCAAGGAAAGTCACGTCAAGCCTACCTCCAGCGTTCACTACGTGGTAGTTGGTGATAATGTGCCCGTTGGTGTCATAGACAAAGCCAGAGCCCAGTCGCGAGTCAAAGGGGTCAGTTTCGTCGCTGTCTGTAATCTGCACCACGGACTTTTCTACTCTTGTAAAGAGATCGGGAAGCGTGAGTTCGGTGTCTGATGCTTCGACCGTGCTTACTTGACCCACTTGAAACGCGGATTCGTCAAGACCCGCCCGGCCGTTGCTGCTTGTCTGGACAATGTCATCGATAATAGGAGCACCATCAAAGTCGAAATCATTGAACTGCGAATACGCGAAAAAGATCGCAACTGCACCGATAATGATCGATGCGGCCAAAATAGCCTTGTTCAATGCCATTAAAAATTATCACCATTATCTAATAATCTTTTGCCCAAAAGAAAAATTGAGGCGGAAGCGCGCTTATCTACTGATGTAAGGCGCGCTCAGTTCAACCTGTGGCTCTTCGAGAAACTCAGTCAGGCGAGTGTAATAAAGCAGGAACTCTCTCCCTTTGTCAGTTGTTCTGTACACAACTCCATCCGGAGAAACATCCTGCATGATCAGCTTTCTTCCAATTAGATCACTCAGGTAAAGGTGCACCTGCTCGTAGCTTAGGTTCGCCCTATACATGATGTGTGTCTTTTTTATTCCCGACGTCGCAAGTCCCAGCACGTCGCCCATGATCTGGATTTTTCCTCTGTTGTTTTTGCGTTCGGACATCATTTCTACGACTATAACAGAACCAAGATACATTAGGTGCGTGGCGTTTCAGTCACTTGGAACGGCTGTTCCACCGATTCTTACTGCAGAATATTACCTTATAGGATGCTGACTTTCACTTACAGTATACTGCCTGTCCCGCCAGCTTACTGCTCCCTTCTTTCTTGCATCGGCTATTGCTGAAAGGAAGCCAAATGAAACAATCGCACCGCTTAAAGGCGAAGCGAGCGCATACGCAGGGCTCTCAAACACGCCCAACCGGCACTGGACGGCCGTGGCAATGATTATCAGTGCGACCGTGGCAAGCTGGATGCCGGTTAGTATTTGAAATGAAAGGTTTTCGGCAAGCGATGCTGCCGGTAGGTATGGCAAAAGCGCAAATGGCGCGAACAGGATAAAGAAAACCGCAGCAGCCATCATGTGAGCGCCTGATCTGTTCTGATAATAGAGAGGTATCATGAGTCTGCGCAGGCCGTGCCACAGAGTTGGCAGGTCTCGCGCCCACACCGCTTCGATCTGGCGTTCGCCCCGCACCATCTTTAGCCGGAACTTGCCTTCTTTGACCTTACCGCCCAGCGCGCCATCCTCGACCAGTTCCTGTCGAACCCCTTCATGAGTGCCGACGGCTTCGTAGGTGTTTCGTGTGATCACAAAAAAGCTTCCGAAAAAATAACCTGTCTTTGTATTTGGATCGTTGACGCGCAATGGCGAAAAGCGTGTATGCAAAAAAGTCGCCAGAGCCGGCAGTGTTATCTTTGTCCAAAAGTCGTTGCAGATGAGCCGAGGAACAGCAGTAAGCGCGTCAAGGTTCTGTGATACTACCTGCCCCACTGCCATCGACATCGCAGACTTGGAATGCTCGGTGTCGGCATCTGTGAACAGAAGCACCTCGCCTGAAGCCCGCTTGTAACCTTGATGGCATGCCCAGTTTTTCCCTGCCCAACCTTCGGGTTTGGCAGGTGCATTAATGTGCACGACTCGAGAATCCCGAGCTGCATACTCTTTCATTATTTCGCCGGTCCGGTCAGTTGACGAATCATTGATCGCGATTATTTCAAAGTTGGAGTAGTCTTGGGCAAGTAGACTGTCAAGACAGCGCGAGATGTAACGCTCTTCATTCCTTGCCGGCAGGATCACGCTAACCTTTGGCAAACGGGTTGAGCCCGTACGGTCATATGACTCTAGTGTCGGAGCCTGCCGGAATGACTTTGTCATGTATGCAAGAAAGTATATCCATACGCCAAGGACGCCGGCCATTATTGCGGCTACCACGAGGTTGGCGACAGTGAAGGCAAGCTCCATCGCGTAACCTAGCGAGAAATAGGTTATTTATTCGACTGCTTTTGCGATCCTTGCAAGCGCTTCCTCCGTCCCTTCAGCGATGTGTTTTTTCACCATCCCAGTGAACATGCCTAGGAATCCGGCCAACTTGATGTCCCAGACCACGTCAATTCTGGTTTTTTCTCCAGAAGGGCTAAGTGTGACGACCTTGGTTCCTCTGAGCGGCCCGTCGGTTATCGAAATATCCACCGACTGCTTGGGATTCAGAACAACTGTCTGGCGGCATTTGGAATCCTTGAATGCGATGGTGACTTCTCGCTCTATTGTGTTGCCATTCTTGCTGATGTTCTTTACAGTCTTGGTGCCGTGCCAGTACTGGGGCTCGTTGTCGACATCGGCGACGATGTCCCACACGCGGTCCACAGGCGCAGAAACCT
>JBDZWB010000087.1:0-6647 GCA_040255975.1 Nitrosopumilales archaeon | reverse complement strand
GATGGTTGTAGTCTATACCGGTGTCAAGCAGCGCGATCTTGATATCTCTTCCGGTGTAGTCAAAAGAATGAGCAGGCTCTGCGCCAATGTCCACTAGAGCCCAAGATTCTGAATATTCAGAGGTGCTTGCCTGGGCAATCTCAAACCTACCATCACTTTCTATAAACTCCACTTTAGGATTTTGTGCGAGATTGGCAAGAGCGCTGGGCGGGAGAGATGCATGAACCATTCCAATATTTTCATATTCCCTAATTATGCTGCCGCCTGCTGCTCCAATCAGGCCGGGGTCATAGCTGCCTTTCGTAAATGAAACAATTACTGTAGATTGTGGCGGCAAGTAAGCAAATGAAGCAATAGTGAGCATCACCAAGATCATTAGAATAATGATATAGTACATTACTTCTGAAAATCATCAGGATAATCTATGTTAATAATTATCTAGAACAATATTCTAATTGATTATGAAAAGATTGGCATGAATTCCATAATTGTTTACCATAAAGTTTGCATTATATTCATGATTTTCGAACGATTCCACAATTCATAGGTAGTATTCTGCAAATGCAATCTTGTGGCATAGGCCAAAGGTTGTGGTGGTCTGAATACAGGTCACATAGTAAAAGTTTCGAGTTTGCCTGTAAATAGGCATCTGACTGTTGTTAACGAAGTACTACTGGCACTTTTTTGCTTGTATGCGATTTTTCAACGGACGAAAGAAATTTTTGCATGTCTGTTGGCTTTGTCATGATTCTGCCGATTATGTTGACCGGCGAATATGGCAATATTCTGTCTGAATTGCTCGTGGGCGTCGGACCGTAGAAAAAGCAGAGTGCGCTCCCTTCTGGCCAGTATGCCACGTCCATCAAGTTTACGACCGATTTTGCATTTTCTTCTTTGACATGTACAGGAGTTTCGTCGGTGTATAATTCATCGCCCCACCTGTTGATGGTGACAATAATTGGTAGACTATCGATTACCGTTCGAACAGTATTTGGCGAACTGTAATCGTCAAGCTCTATAGCTACCTTTTCGTCAAGTTCTGCAAATTCAAGCGATATGGTCTTTTTCATGTCCTTTCAGGTACAACTGCAACCCTTCTGGCGATCTTCTGGAACGGCATCGAATAGTCTGGAAGATCCAAGGCGACAGTCTTGTTCTTGTGTATGGCATACGTCTTGCCTTCATAAGTGCACTTGATAATAGGTATAACGCCCATATCTGCCACCACATCTGCAACCTTGTAGTATTCTAGCAGCTTCCGGCTCTCATAGACTGTCTCGTTCTTGCGCCTGAACCTCTTTTTACTCATAAACTTGAAAGCAAGAATAATGTGCCGCTGTGAATATACCCCAAACATGTTGCGGATCAAGAGGCACCGCTCGATCTGGTCCTGCGGCACATAGAGTATGTCGCTCGTTCCAGACTTTGCTTCAATGGTCAACAGGATGCCGTCAGTATTGTTGACGGCGACAATGTCAGGCAGACCGGTGCTGCTTCCTCCAAGACGCCGAGCATGCCAAACACCGTTGTTTAGCTTTTGCACAAGAGTGTGCTCGTAAGCGTAACCCCTACTGCGGCGTATGTTTCCCAAACAGCTAGCGTTGAACGACCCGCGTCTTTAAAGTTTCCTTAGGGAGCAAGTCTTTTATTTCAATCAGCTGTCTGAAATGACATGCAGGACTCGCTCGAATCCATCAATGGCGATCTGAAGGATGTGCAGGAACGCCGGGAAAAGCTGATCAAGGGCACGCGTGACGTAGTGATGCTGTGCAGCAAGTCCATAGTGGCATTGCACCATGGCCAGATCGATGATGCCAAAGTCAAGATGGAACAAGCAAAGGCAATGCTTAAAGAATTCCGAATGTATGCGAAAGAAGACCTCTACCGATACATTGCAGTGGCAGAGCAAGAGCTGGTTGAGGCGTATGCGTTGAGGGCAGTCATGCAAAACGTGTCGATCCCATCCATGCTAGATTTGGAAGTTACCGGCTCGTCATATCTTACAGGGCTGCTTGATTGCGTCGGCGAGATAAAGCGTCTCGTATATGACAGGATGCGTTCGGGCAACGAAAAGGACGCTGAAAAGTTGTTCGCGACCATGGAAGAAATCTATAACGCAATCTATCCCTTTGCAGTCTATGACAATATTGTTGCCGGCCTGCGCAAAAAACTTGATGTTGCAAGGATGCTCATCGAAGACATTAGGGCGGTAGTCACCGAGGAAAGCAGAAGAAAAGCGCTCATTAATGCAATAGACAGCTTGGAGAAAAGGCACGGTTGAAACTTATTTATCTTTAGATGCCCGATCCGGCTGCAGTGACTGAATTTTCAAAAATAGTGGCAGGCTGTATCGCAGATTGGGGTAAAAGAGCAGCCAGCTGCAACGGCAACTCCGAGTGTTTGGAGCGTTCGGCAAGGCAGTTAAGGGAGTGTCTGGATGTGGCTTTCCCTGATGCGAAAATGGTCGAACTTGAGAGCGACAAGGTGAACTATATGCTCTCATCAGTATTCTTTCTTGCCAATCGAATGTCAAAGGCCAATCAAGGGCTTGCAGAATTTGACAGGATCATGAATAACATCGGAAAAGCAGGCAAGGCCGGTCTTGAAGACAATGAGAATAAGCAGTCATACATCAAATTCCAGAAAGAGCTCGATGAAATTCTTGCCAGATATTTTTAGAGAAACTCAGGCGCCCTTCTCGAATCGATCATAAGCTTCAGGACTTGACAGCAACCAGCCATAGTGACTTTCGTCATGAACGTAGCGTACTTCGCGCACCCTTGGAACGACGTTACGTTTGCGTAGCCCAAACACAAACTCGCCCTGAAAAGCAAGCCCCATCTTTTTTGCCTTTGCAGTCGATTTCGGATCTCTTGGCAGCAGGATGCGGTAGCTGAACCTTTCCTGTGAATTCGAGACATAAGCCTCAACCATCTTGTCTACTGCATGGCGTATATCTGATGCCTCCCTTATGTCAATCGTTTCGATCACTGGAAATCTAGCATACGGCGAATCAGACATTGCCGCAAACTAGAGCGCAGTCAGATAAAATCCATTCTACGGAGGATTGACGACTGTTACAGTGACCGTGGCGGAATCAAAGTCCGAAAAGTCCGGTTCGTAGATGGTGTAGACAAAGGTGTCAACTCCTACAAAGCCTGGTGCTGGATCATAAGTGATTGTACCATCTTCATTTATCGTGACCGTTCCATGCAATGGCTCACCAGCAATGGCTATGCGATCGCCATTAGTTATAAGAGGATCTTCAACAAAACCGATGTCGTTATCGAGTATTTCTATTTCTACTTCTTGATTCCTCTGTGTAGTGGCAGAATCATCTACAGCATCAATCACGCCGAGATTGACAGTCACTGTTACCTGAGCAGTAGCCGTACCTCCGTTGTTATCGCTTATAGTGTATGTGAACCAATCCTGACCTACTAGGCCGGGATCGGGCGTGTAGGTTATTGTATCATCACTATTGATTTCAGCGGTTCCATGTCCAGGAGTGGAGACAGAAATGATTTCTATCGGATCTCCTTCAGGGTCAAAGTCGTTAGATAGAACACCTGTCATAACTGGAATGCCAGGTGAGGTAGTTGGAGCTGCATCATCAAGGGCTACTGGCGGATCGTTTACAGGGTTTACGGTTACCTGTATTATTCCAGTATCGCTGCTGCCGCTACTGTCTGTGGCAGAGTAGATGAATGAATCTGTACCGAAAAAGTTAGGATTAGGTGAGTATGTGAGACTGCCATCCGGATTAAGATCTACTGTTCCAGAAGTCGGCCCACTTTCTATCTTAAATGTAATTGAATCGCCGGCATCTACATCTGAAGCTGGTAATGCATATTCTACCAACTCGTCTTCGTCAGTTATCAGTAAGCCGTCACTAGCGACGGGGATGTCATTTACCCCACTTACTGTCACGGTAATGATTGCCGCATCATCTTCATTCCCATCGGAAATAGTATAGCTGAATGTATCAGTAAGCGTCTGTCCCACTCGAAGAGACTGGGCATCAGAGCCCGGAGTATAGACAATATTGCCTGAAACTATTGTGGCATTGCCATATGTCGGAGTTGTTATAGTGTTGATTAAAATCATATCTCCATCAGGATCTGAGTCGTTCGAGAGGACATTGATTGTAACAGGATTATCCTCGTCGGTAGTTGCAGTATCATCATTTGCGTTGGGAGAGCTGTTTATCAGATTGATCATTATAGTTACAGTTGCACTGTCGCTGCCACCTTGGCCGTCTTCTATCGTGTATGCAAAGTTGTCAGTACCGGAATATGTCCCGTCCGGTGTATAGGTGATAGTGTCATCTTCATTGATAAGGGCAGTCCCATGTGAAGGAGCTGACACTGTCACTACAGTCAAACTGCCGCCGTCCCCATCGCTATCGTTTCCGAGGACATCGATGATGACAGCATTGCCCTCGTCAGTGGTCGCAGAGTCGTCCACCGCTACCGGGTCTTGGTTAGGCAAGTCAGTTACGGCTATTGAGACGGTCGCGATGTTGCTATCGGCGTCACCATCGTTGGCTTTAAACGTAAAGCCGTCTTCGCCTGTAAAGCCTGCAGCTGGAGTGTATGTTATCATGTCGTCGCCATCATCATCTTCAAGTGTGCCATGCGATGGTAAGCTAACAATGGTGTACGTTAAACTATTGCTATCTATGTCAGTTGCAGGAAGTGTTATCGTTATTGTTCCATCTTCTCCTACAGTAACAGAAGGAGAGCTGGCAACAGGTGGATCATTAATAGGGTTAACAGTTATCGTAACTGTGGCAGTGTCCGTATCATGACCATCAGATATGCTGTATGTGAAAGAGTCCGAACCATAATAGTTGACACTTGGAGTATACGTTACCGACCCTGATGCAGTAATTGCAACATTGCCATGTGAAGGATTGTCAGCTATTGCGGCGGTTAGCATATCTCCGTCTGGATCAGAGTCGTTGGAGAGGACATTGAATGTAATTTGATTGTCTTCATTAGTAGAAATCGAGTCATCGTTTGCAACCGGCGGCTTATTTTCAGAGGTGCTTGTCCCTTCAAGCACAAGCCGAGGTCCCATGTCAGTCTCGCTTGATGCAAACCTGATCGCTCCATGTAGGTTTTCCTGATCTTTCTTTATCAGCCATCCATAGTTTGGCTTTTCACCCGATATGAATTCATTTACATCCCCTGTGACATCAAATGCTATCCATGTTCCGGTCATGCCGTTTGTTATAGATATTTCATCGGTAGAAGCGTCGGCAAATTCCCCGCCATGCCACTTGTCTTTGCAGTCAGGCTTGTTGTTCTCTATTTCAGTATCAACTGCACACTGCCAAGTGGCACCAGGTCCACTACCACTCTTCTTTTTGTTAAGATCATCGGAGCTATTGCCCTCTTCCCAGTATTCTGTAAGAGCGTGGACACTTATTGTCTGATGCTTGATAGTTTTTGCCACTTTGCCAACCTCCTTCCAGTCGTTTTCGTTTTCAATAATATAGAGCTCCAATGATGCAGATTCTACCTCTTCAATTCCAGAGAGATCAAAAGCCACAAGCGCACGGTAAGATCCAATGTGTGTAAGCCTCAATACATCATTAGCACCCTCGTTAGTATTGGATGCGCTCTTTCTCAGATACGTGTCCTTGATTGCTTTAATAACTAAACCATCTGAACTGTCATCGTTGTTATCGTTAGATTCATTATCAGTAGAATTGTCCTTATCATTGCCTCGTTCCATGTCGCCTTTGTCCTTACCACGATCATTATCAGCATATGAAATACCAACAAACTGAACTGCAGGAAGTAGGGATGCAACAATAAGGGCGAGCGCTAAGAATCCGACGCTAACTGCTGTTTTTGGGACGATTTTCTTCAATTATTTTACGGGCTTGCCTAGAGGAATTCTCTATATAAGTTAACTGTAGATTTTTTCCCTTTTTTAGATATTCATAAAACCAAATTTCCATGATATTAGAGATGTAAATCTAGATTTAAATCCACATGCGGCGGGCGATTTGAGGTTAGCTTATTTGTATTTGGCGAAGGCTTCTTCAAGATGCTGCGTCAGTTTCTTATGCCATTCAGGAAATCCCTCAGGTGCGTCAGGATAGTTGTAATAATGATCTACCAAGACTTTGTTTATGGTGGCACAATACCTCAGATCTTCTGCAAGTTTCTTGTTCATTGCACCCCTGATCATCATGCCTAGTTTGTCCACCGTACTGAACTCAGGATGCTCTCCCTTTGTTATCTTGTCAATATCCATCTTGCTCAAAAAGTGCTTCATGCCATAGTTGATCTGCTCGTTTGTCAGTCTCTGCAGCATCCTGCGGAAAACTTCGAGTCCCGCAGTCTTGTAGCCATAGTCGTTGATGAAGTGTTTATTGTATTTCCATAGGCTCTTTTCAGAAGTGTCGCCGGCCTGTATAGCCTCAACGGCATCTTTGCCTGCTATTGTTGCAGCTATGATGGCAGGTCCGATGCCACCAGCATCAAGCGGCTTTGGCATCCACGCCGAGTCGCCAACTAGCATGTAGCCGTTTGCGACAAGGCAGTCATTCTGTCTTCTTACCGAAACCTGCCATGTTCCCCAAGCATTGCCGTCGTCTTCTGGACCGTCTGCTAAGCGAGGGTTTTTGATCA